>NZ_JBELMH010000001.1:143558-193876 GCF_042096055.1 Citreimonas sp.
ATCTCGCCGCGGTTGCCGTCCAGCTCGGGCGCCGGCGGGCGGGTCGTGGGATCGGCCGCGTCGCTCATCTTGATCGGGTTGCCCGCCGCCTTGAAGGCCGGCCGGCCGTTGCGGTCCAGCACGTCCACCAGCATGTTGCGCGCCTGGACCTGCGGGTCCTTCAGCACCTGGTCCATGGTCTGGATCGCGCCGGTGGGCACGCCGGCGGCAGTCAGCCGGGCGATCCAGTGGGCGCGCGTGTGCTCGATCGTCACAGCCTCGATCAGCCGCTTGAGCAGCCGGGCGTTCTGCACCCGCGCGGGATTGGTGGCGAAGCGGTCGTCGCCGTCCAGCGGCAGCGCCAGCGCGATGCACAGCTTCTCGAACAGCGCGTCGTTGCCGGCGGCGATCACGAACAGCCCGTCGCTGGCGTGGAACGTCTCGAAGGGCGCGATCAGCGGGTGGCGCGCGCCCGAGGGCTGCGGCGCCTTGCCGGTCACCGTGGTCAGCGCGATCGCGTGTTCCAGGATCGCCACCTGGCTGTCCAGCATCGACACATCGACGCGCCGCCCGCCGCCACCCCGCGCGCGGTCCACCAGCGCCGCCAGGATCCCCTGGCTCAGGAACATCCCCGCCACGATGTCGCCGATCGAGGCGCCGACGCGCACCGGATCGCGCCCCTTTTCGCCGGTGATCGACATCACCCCGCCGCGCGCCTGCACCACCATGTCGTAGGCCGGGCGCTTCGAGTCCGGCCCGGTCTGGCCGAAGCCCGACACCGCGGCGTGCACAAGTTGCGGGAAGGCCGCGTGCAGGTCGGCCCAGCCATAGCCCAGCCGGTCCATCACGCCGGGGCGGAAGTTCTCGACCAGCACGTCGGCGCGGACCAGCAGCTCCTCGAAGATCGCGCGATCCTCGTCGGCCTTCAGGTCCAGCGCGATCGAGCTCTTGCCGTGGTTGAGCGCGGCGAAATAGGCCGACTTGCCGTCCTTGAAGGGCGGGAAGGCGCGCGTGTCGTCGCCGATCCCCGGACGCTCGACCTTGATCACCTTGGCGCCCATGTCGGCCAGCGTCATGGTGCAGAACGGTCCAGCCAGGACATGGCTGAGATCCAGGATCACGTATCCGGCAAGCGGCAGGGTCATGGGGAATTCCCGATAGAAAAGCTTGCCCGCATTACAACGTGACGGCGAGCCGGACAGCAAGGCCCGCAGCCGCGCGGCGCGAAACTTTGCCCGCAAGCGCCGGAGAATGCGTCATTTCCGCCGCGCCCGCCGCCGCGCCGGATCCGGCTCGTCCCGGTCTGCCTGCAGCACCCCCAGCGTCGCGCCCGGCGCCGCACGCAAGGCCTGCCCATCTCTATCAGCATACCTGATCAGCATACTTGGGCACGCCTCGCCACGCCGCTCCGAGGTAATCGCTGCCATGCCGCGGACCACCCCGCCGCCTCACGGCGCCACCGCACCGCGGCGCGCCTCCCGCGCCGCCTCGACCGCGCGCCCCGCCACCTTGCATCTTTGGTCCCCAAATATTCCGGGGGAGTCGCGCGCCAGCGCGACGGGGGCAGCGCCCCCGGCTCCGCTCCACCCCGCGACCCGCCCTCGAACCTGCTCCGGGCCGGCATTCCGAAACCCGCCCCTTCGTGAACGAAAGGTAAAGCCGTCCCTGCAAGATTGATTTTCCTGACCCGCATGCGTGTCCCATCGTGGGACACCGCGACCGGGCGCCGCGCCGGCGTTTTCGGCTTTCCCCCGCGTCCGACCCGTGCGATAGGGACGCGCCAACCGAACCCTCCCAAGGAGACCCCCATGGAGATTCGCGAGGCGCTCACCTTCGACGACGTCCTTCTGGTACCCGCCGCGTCCGACGTGCTGCCGGGCACCGCCGACACGCGCACCCGGGTCACGCGCTCCATCGCGCTCAACATCCCGCTGCTGAGCTCGGCCATGGACACGGTCACCGAATCGCGCATGGCGATCACCATGGCGCAGGTGGGGGGCATCGGGGTGATCCACCGCAACCTCGACGTCGAGACGCAGGCCCGCGAGGTCCGGCGCGTGAAGCGGTTCGAATCCGGAATCGTCTACAACCCGGTCACGCTGACCCCGAACCAGACGCTGGCCGACGCCAAGGCGCTGACCGAACGCTACGGCTTCACCGGTTTCCCGGTGGTGGACGAGAAGCGCCGCGTAGTCGGGATCGTCACCAACCGCGACATGCGCTTCGCCCAGCGCGACGACACGCCGGTCCACGTGATGATGACCGCGGACAACCTCGCCATCCTGCGCGAACCCGCCGACCGGGCCGAGGCCATCGACCTCATGCGCTCGCGCCGGATCGAGAAGCTGCTGGTCACCGACGCCGACGGCAAGCTGACCGGCCTGCTGACGCTGAAGGACACCGAACAGGCCGTGGTCAATCCGACCGCCTGCAAGGACGATCTGGGCCGGCTGCGCGTGGCCGCCGCCTCGACCGTGGGCGACGCGGGTTTCGCCCGGTCCGAGGCACTCATCGACGCCGGCGTCGACCTGGTGGTCATCGACACGGCACACGGCCATTCCAAGGGCGTGGCCGAGGCCGTCCGCCGCATCAAGGCGCTGTCGAACGAGGTGCAGGTGGTTGCCGGCAACGTCGCCACCGCCGAGGCGACGCGCGCCCTGATCGACGCGGGCGCCGACGCCATCAAGGTCGGCATCGGTCCCGGCAGCATCTGCACCACCCGCATGGTCGCGGGCGTGGGCGTGCCGCAGCTGACCGCGATCATGGATTGCGCGCAGGCGGCCGGCGACGTGCCGGTGATCGCCGACGGCGGCATCAAGTTCTCGGGCGATTTCGCCAAGGCCATCGCGGCGGGCGCGTCCTGCGCCATGGTCGGCAGCATGATCGCCGGCACCGACGAGTCCCCGGGCGAGGTGATCCTGTACCAGGGCCGCAGCTTCAAGGCGTACCGGGGCATGGGCAGCATGGCCGCGATGGCGCAGGGCTCGGCCGACCGGTATTTCCAGAAGGACGCCGCCAGCGACAAGCTCGTCCCCGAGGGGATCGAGGGGCAGGTGCCCTACAAGGGGTCGGCGACGGCGGTGCTGCACCAGCTCGTCGGCGGCCTGCGCGCCGCGATGGGCTATACCGGCTGCGCCACGGTGGACGAGATGCGCAGCCAGTGCAGCTTCGTGAAGATCACCAATGCCGGGCTCAAGGAAAGCCACGTGCATGACGTGGTCATAACGCGCGAAAGCCCGAACTACCGCATCGGCTAAGGCCGACCGGTTAGAAAATGATCGCGGAAGCCGCACAGGCTTTCGCGGTCTTTTCATGTGGGGGTCGTACGGTCCTTCCTTCAGCTTGAGGTGAAACTCGGCCTTGTCTCGAACCATATTTCTAATATTCTCGAAATATGGAAACGCTGATTCCCACCCGCCTCGCCACGCTTGGTCATCCACACCGGCTTGCGATCTTCCGCCTTCTGATGCGGCGGTACCCCGACCGTGTCTCGGCGGGTGAGATCGCGCAGGCGCTGGACCTGAAGCCGTCGACGCTGTCGTCCTACCTGTCGAGCCTGATGCAGGCCGGGCTGATCGACCAGACGCGCGAGGGCACCTCGCTGCGCTACGCGATCGCCATGACCGAGGTGCAGCGCACCTTCGACTACCTGCTCCTCGACTGCTGCCGCGGTCGGCCCGAGCTTTGCTCTTCCACGCCCCTGCCAAAGATGGAAAACCCGCCGATGTCCGACCAGAAGTACAAGGTGCTCTTCATCTGCACCGGCAACTCCGCCCGCTCGATCTTTGCCGAATCCATCCTGCGGCACGAGGCCGGCGACCGGTTCGAGGCCCATTCCGCCGGTACTAGGCCGCGGTCCGAGCTCAATCCCTTCGCGCTCGAGGTGCTGGAGCGGAAGGGGCACGACATTTCGGTCCTGCGCGCCAAGAACGTGGCCGAGTTGCAGGGTGCGGACGCTCCGCGCTTCGACTTCGTCTTCACGGTCTGCGACCGCGCCGCGAACGAGGATTGCCCGTCCTGGCCCGGGCAGCCGATCAGCGCGCACTGGGGCATGCCCGACCCGGTCAAGGCCGAGGGAACGGACGCTCAGAAGAGCCTGGCCTTCCAGCAATCCTATGGCGCGCTGGCCAACCGCATCCGCGCCTTCGCCGCGCTTCCCATCGCCTCGCTCGACCGAATTTCGCTTCAGCGCGCGGTCGACGACCTGGCCAGAACCGGCGCGGGAGAGCCCGCATGACCGTCTATGCGCTGAACGGGCTGGGCCGGATCGGCAAGCTGGCGCTGAAGCCGCTGCTCGAGCGCGGGGCCGAGATTGCCTGGATCAACGACGCGATCGGCGACCCGGCGATGCACGCGCACCTGCTGGAGTTCGACACGGTCCACGGGCGCTGGGATGCGCGCTTTGAGGCGGATGCCGACAGCGTCACCATCGACGGCCGGCGGCTGCCCTTCGTCGGAGCACGTGCCATCGCGGACCTGCCGCTGGACGGCGTCGATGTGGTCATCGACTGCACGGGCGTGTTCAAGTCCGAGGCGGCGCTGGCGCCGTATTTCGAGGCGGGGGTGAAGCGCGTGATCGTGTCCGCGCCGGTCAAGGACGGCGGCGCCGCGAACATCGTCTACGGCGTGAACCACGACGTCTACGACTCCGAAACACACCGGATCGTCACCGCGGCGTCCTGCACGACCAACTGCCTCGCGCCCGTGGTCAAGGTGGTGCACGAGGCGATCGGCATCCGCCACGGGTCGATCACCACGATCCACGACGTGACCAACACGCAGACCATGGTCGACCGTCCCGCGAAGGATCTGCGGCGCGCACGCTCGGCGCTCAATTCCCTGATCCCGACCACGACGGGCAGCGCCACGGCGATCACGCTGATCTACCCCGAGCTCAAGGGCCGGCTGAACGGTCACGCCGTGCGCGTGCCGCTGCTCAACGCCTCGCTGACGGATTGCGTGTTCGAGCTGGAACGCGAGACGACAGCCGACGAGGTCAACGCACTGTTCGAGGCGGCGGCCGACGGTCCGTTGAAGGGCATCCTCGGCTACGAGGACCGGCCGCTGGTCTCGGCCGACTACGTCAACGACACGCGGTCGTCGATCATCGACGGGCCGTCCACGATGGTGGTGAACGGCACGCAGCTGAAGGTCTACGCCTGGTACGACAACGAGATGGGCTATGCCCACCGGCTGGTCGACGTGGCGCTGATGGTGGGGCGGGCACCATGACGGCGCGCGCCGAGGGTCTGTCGGCCTACATCGCCGTGACCGCCGCCTACTGGGCGTTCATGCTGACCGATGGTGCGCTGCGGATGCTGGTGCTGCTGCATTTCCACACGCTGGGCTTCTCGCCGGTGCAACTGGCCTATCTGTTCGTCCTCTACGAGATCGCGGGGATGGTCACCAACCTCGCCGCCGGGTGGATCGCCGCGCGCTTCGGTCTCACCTCGACGCTCTACGCAGGCCTCGGGCTGCAGGTGGTGGCACTTCTGGCGCTGGCGCAGCTCGACCCCGCCTGGGCGGTCGGCGCGTCGGTGGCCTTCGTGATGATCGTGCAGGGGGCGAGCGGGGTGGCCAAGGACCTCGCCAAGATGTCGTCCAAGTCGGCGGTGAAGATCCTCGCGCCCGCCGAGGACGGCGGGCTGTTCCGCTGGGTCGCCCTGCTGACCGGTTCGAAGAACGCGGTGAAGGGGCTGGGCTTCCTGCTGGGCGCGGCGCTGCTGGCGACGGTGGGCTTCGTCTGGGCGGTGCTGGCGATGGCGGCGGTGCTGGCGGCGATCCTCGTCGCGGTGCTGGTCGCCATGCCGTCGGGCCTGCCGCGTGGCCGCAAGGGCGCGAAGTTCGCGCAGGTCTTCTCGACCTCGGCGAACGTGAACTGGCTGTCGGCCGCGCGCGTCGTGCTGTTCGGCGCGCGCGACGTGTGGTTCGTGGTGGGCATACCGATCTACTTCTACGCCGTGCTGTCGGACGGCACCGAGGCCGGCAACCGCGGGGCCTTCTTCCTGATCGGCACCTTCATGGCGCTTTGGATCATCCTCTACGGCGCGGTGCAGGCGGCGGCCCCCCGGCTGCTGCGCGCGGCGACGCGGCCCGAAGGCGCGTTGGTCGCCGCGGCGCGTGGCTGGGCCTGGGCGCTGGCGGCCATCCCGGCCGCGCTGACGGTCGCGGCGCTGGCGTCTTCCGGTCCGCAGCCCTGGCTGACGGCGGTGCTGGTGGCGGGGCTGCTGGTCTTCGGCGTGGTCTTCGCGATCAATTCCTCGCTGCATTCCTACCTTATCCTCGCCTTCACACGGGCCGAGCGGGTGACGATGGATGTGGGCTTCTACTACATGGCCAACGCCGGCGGGCGACTGGTCGGGACGGTCCTGTCGGGCCTGACATACCAGCTGGGCGGCTTGGCACTGATGCTGGGCACGGCGACGGTTATGGTCGCGCTCTCGGCTCTGGCGTCGGGACGGCTGAGCGCCGAGCACCCCGAGGTCACGCCGGCCCCGTCGGGGTAGGGGGCCGCTACCGCGCCTTGCGCCGCAACTTGCGGGCAGGCGGGGTCTGGGTCGACAGCACGACATGCAGCGCGTCGAGCGCCTGGCGCAGCAGCGTCACCTCGGTCCCGCCGAAGAGCGTGGCAAGCTGGCGGTCGACGTCCTGCATCCGGGGTTGCGCACGCGCCAGCAGGGCCTTGCCCGTTGGTGTGAGGCGCAGCAGCAGGCGGCGGCCGTCCTCGGCGTTGCGGTTGGTCGCGACCAGCCTGCGCGCCTCGAAGGCGCGGATGATCCGGGACAGCGAAGACGGCTGAAGCGCGGCCAGTTCCGCCAGCCGCGTGGCGTCCACCGGCCCGACCGTGTCGAGCGTCAGAAGTGCGCGCCACTGCGGCTCGGTCAGGTCATGCGCGTCGAGGACGGGCCGGTAGAGGTCCAACACGGCGTCGCGCGCCTTGTGCAACGCCGCGAAAAGATCCTGATCGTACGCCTGCACGCGCGCCCCCGGCCCAGTGGTCGCGCCAAACCTGCGGCGCGACCGTATAGAGGCGCAAGGGAATTTTCCGGTGCAAAGCCAAGGGGATCGCGGGCCGGGAGGGGGCCGGCCCGTGTCCTGGGCTCAGGCCGCCTGGCGCGAGGGGCCGAACCGGCCGTAGAAGCTTTGCGTCTTCTCGGCCATCTCGCGCAGCAGCGTCGGGCAAGCAAAGCGCGGCCCGTGCTTGGCCGAAAGCTGGTCGCAGCGCTCTGCCGCCCACGGCGCGCCTACCATGTCGAGCCAGGACAGCGGACCGCCCGACCACGGCGCGAAGCCCCAGCCGAGGATCGCGCCCACGTCACCCTCGCGGATGTCCTCCAGCACGCCTTCTTCCAGCGCCCGCACGGCCTCGAGGCTTTGCGCGAACAGCAGGCGCTGCTGCACCTCGGCCAGCTCGGGCTGGTCGTCGGACTGCGGATAACGGTCCTTCACGACCTGGCTGAGACCCTTGCGCTTGCCGACTTCGTCGTAGTCGTAGAAGCCCGCCTTGGCCTTGCGACCCAGCCGGCCTTCGCCCTCCATCCAGAAGATCACCTCGTCGACCTCCGAGTCCGGGTAGGCGTCGCCCATAGCTGCCTTGGTCGCGCGCGCGATCTTGGCGCCGAGGTCGATCGAGGTCTCGTCGACCAGCTGCAGCGGACCCAGCGGCATGCCGACAAGCTTGGCGGCGTTCTCGATGAGCGCGGGGTTCACGCCCTCCTTCACCATGCGGATGCCTTCGTTGATGTAGGGAATGATGCAGCGGTTGGCGTAGAAGAACCGGGCATCGTTCACGACGATCGGCGTCTTGCGGATCTGGCGCACGAAGTCGAGCGCCTTGGCCACCGCGCGATCGCCGGTCTGCTTGCCCTTGATGATCTCGACCAGCATCATCTTCTCGACCGGGCTGAAGAAGTGGATGCCGATGAACTGTTCGGCATTCTTGCTGGCCTTGGCGAGATCGCTGATCGGCAGGGTCGATGTGTTGGTGGCGAAGATCGTGTCGTCACCGGTGACGGCGTCGACGGCTTTCGTGACCTCGGCCTTGATCTTGGGGTCCTCGAACACCGCCTCGACGATCAGGTCGCACCCCTTGAGAGCGTCGTAATCGGTGGTGGCGGTGATGCGGTCGACCATCGCCTTGGCCTGTTCCTCGGAGACCTTCTTGCGCTGAACGCCCTTCTTGGCGTGCTCCTCGGTCAGGGACTTGCCCTTGTCCGCGGCGGCCTGGTCGCGGTCCAGCAGCACCACCTCGATGCCGGCCTGCGCGCTGACCAGCGCGATGCCCGCGCCCATCATGCCGGCGCCCAGCACGCCCACCTTCCTGACGCGCTGATCGGGCACGTCCTTGGGCCGCACGGCGCCTTTCTCGAGCGCTTCCTTGTTGATGAAAAGCGACCGGATCATCGCGCCCGAGGACGGGTTCATCAGCACGTTGGTGAACCAGCGTGCCTCGATCTTCAGCGCGGTGTCGAAGGGCACCAGCGCGCCTTCGTAGACCGCCGACAGCAGCGCCTTGGCGGCGGGGTAGACGCCCTTGGTCTTGCCGTTGACCATGGCGCTGGCGCCGACGAAGGTCATGAAGCCCGCCGGGTGGTAAGGGGCGCCGCCGGGCATCTTGTAGCCCTTCTCGTCCCACGGCTTGACGATGTCGGCGTCCTTGGCCGCCAGCACCCAGGCCTTCGCCGCCGCAAGCGGATCCTCGACCACCTCGTCGATCAGGCCGGCGGCCTTGGCCTTCTTAGGGTCGCTCAGCTTGCCTTCGAGCAGGAAGGGCGATGCGGCCATCGCCCCCAGCTTGCGCGCGAGGCGCGTGGTGCCGCCGGCGCCGGGGAAGATGCCGACCATGATCTCGGGCAGGCCGATCTTGGCCTTGGGGTTGTCGGCGGCAAAGATGCGATGGGTCGCCAGCGGGATTTCCAGCCCGATCCCCAGTGCGGTGCCGGGCAGGGCGGCGGCCACCGGCTTGCCGCCCTTGTTGGTCTTGGCGTCCATGCCGGCGCGCTCGATCTTGCGCAGCACGGCGTGCATGCGCATCACGCCCTCGAACAGGCCGCGCGCGGGCTCGTCCCCGGCCATCTCCTTCATCCTGGCGATGATGTTGAGATCCATGCCGCCGGCGAAGCTGTCCTTGCCCGAGGTGATGACGATCCCCTTGACCGCATCGTCGGCAAGCGCGTCGTCGATCAGCGCGTCGAGCGTCTCGAGCCCCTCGAGGTTGAGCACGTTCATCGACTTGTCGGCGACGTCCCAGGTGATCACCGCGACGCCGTCGGCGCCCTTGTCCATGGTGAAGTCGGTCATGTCGTCTCTCCTGAATGGATGGATTGCGAAGGCGGCCGCACGGGCCGCGCATTGTTCGGGTCGGGGGCGGTCACGCGCCGCCCCACACCACCCGGTCGAGCGTCATCGTCTCGAGCGGGTGCATGATGGATGTCATCCGCCAGGCCAGGTCCTCGCCCTGTTCCAGCGTGATCGCGCTGAGGTAGGACGGCATCACCAGCTGCTCGCCGCTCAGTACGTGCGTGCGGCAGGTGCCGTGGATGCGCGCGGCCCCCAGCGCGTGGGCCGAATGCACCGTGCGCACGAGGTCGGTGATGCCGCGCAGCCTGATCTCGGTCAGGTACTTCTCGAAATCGGCGCGCAGCTCGTCCTCGGTCGCGAACAGCTGCGGGCCTCGGCTGCCCTGCTTGAACAGCGGCAGCGCGATGGCCGCGCGCATGCGGTCGAAATCGCCGGTGAAATAGGCGCAGGTCAGCGCGTCGAGGTTCTTCTGGAAGATCGCCAGCACCTCGGGCGTGCCAACGGGGGCGGGCGTGTCTTCGGGCAGGCCCGCATGCATCAGAACGGTGTTCTGCACCGAATCCTGCGCCACCAGCGCGTGGTTGTCGGTGATGTGCCAGGTGTCGCCGTCGCGCGCGGCGGTAGAATGCGCGGCGATTGTCGCTTCGGCCACCGTGCCGTCGACCAGCGCCGTGGTACTGAACGAGAACCGCAGCAGGTCGGGGCCGTCGAACATCGCTTCGATCACCCGGCGGTCCAGCGTCACGTCGCCGAAGCCCAGGTAGTGCGCGCTCAGGCGCTCGAAGATGCCGCGCAGTTCGTCGGTGTGTTCCAGCATCCGCGCGCCCTCGGGCGTTGCGACCAGGCAAGGCAGCCGGAAATACGCGGCGAAGGCATCGAAATCACGCGACAGCATCGCCGCCCCGGTCTGCTCGACCAGGCGCTGCGCGATGGCGGCGGCCGCGTCGCGGCCGCGCATGCCCGTGGTTTCGATGCCGCCCGTCACCGGTTCTTACACCCGCTCGAGGATCGTGGCCGCGCCCATGCCCGAGGCGATGCACAGCGTGGCAAGGCCCGTGCCCTTGCCCGAGCGCTCGAGCTCGTCCAGCAGGGTGCCGATGATCATCGCACCGGTGGCGCCCAGCGGGTGGCCCATGGCGATCGAGCCGCCGTTCGGGTTCACCTTGGCGTGGTCCACGTCGAAGGCCTGCATGAAGCGCAGGACGACGGACGAGAACGCCTCGTTGACCTCAAACAGGTCGATGTCGCCGATGTTCATGCCGCTGTCGGCCAGCGCCTTGGCGGTCGCGGGAACCGGGCCGGTCAGCATGATGGTCGGATCGGTGCCGATCTTGGTGGTCTGGCGGATGCGCGCGCGCGGCGTCAGGCCCCACTTCTCGCCGAAGGCCTTGGAGCCCACCAGCACGCCCGCGGCGCCATCCACGATGCCGGACGAGTTGCCGGCGTGATGGATGTGGTTGATCCGCTCGAGATGCGGGTACTTCATCAGCGCCACGTTGTCGAAGCCGGGCATCGTCTCGCCCATGTCCTTGAACGACGGCTTGAGCGCGCCCAGCGCCTGCATGTCGGTGCCCGGGCGCAAGTATTCGTCATGGTCCAGGATCGGCAGGCCGTTGCGGTCGCGCACGGTGATGATCGAGCGCTCGAAGCGGTTTTCCTTCCACGCCGCCGCGGCGCGGTTCTGCGATTCCACGGCGAAGGCGTCGGCATCGTCGCGGCTGATGCCGTACTCGGTCGCGATGATGTCGGCGGCGATGCCCTGGGGCACGAAATAGCGGTCCATCGCGATGCTGGGGTCCACCGCGATCGCGGCGCCGTCGCTGCCCATCGGTACGCGGCCCATCATCTCGACCCCGCCGGCGATGTAGGCCTCGCCCGCGCCGCCGCGGATCTGGTTGGCGGCGAGGTTCACCGCCTCCATGCCGGACGCGCAGAAACGGTTGATCGCAAGGCCCGGGATCGACTCGTCCAGCTCCGAGGCCAGTACGGCCGAGCGTGCGAGGCACCCCCCCTGTTCTCCGACCTGGGTGACGTTGCCCCAGATCACGTCCTCGACCGCGTGGCCGTCGATGCCGTTGCGTTCCTTCAGCGCGTTGAGCGTCTGCGCGGACAGCGACAGCGCGGTGACCTCGTGCAGGGCGCCGTCCTTGCGGCCCTTGCCGCGCGGGGTGCGCACGGTGTCGTAGATATACGCGTCGGTCATGTCGGATCCTTCCTCGTCTGGTCCCATTCGGGGCCGTGGTATCGTGGTCCCGCGGGACGGCCGCTTGGCCGCCGCGGGCGCGGTGTGCGTGTCATCCGGCCGCCCTGTCGGCGGGCGATCCGGGCATCAGGTCGTACGGCGCCTTCCAGCCGCGCAGCGCCGCGATGCGGTCCAGCCAGCGGTCGATGCCGGGCCAGTCCGTGCGGTCGAAGCCGAAGGGCTCGGGGTAATAGAGGTACCCGCAGCAGGTCAGGTCGGCGTTGGTGAGTGCGTCGCCGACGATCCAGTCGCGGCCCGCCAGATGCTGGTCGAGCACGGCGTAGGTCGCCTTGAGTCGGCCCTGCATGAAGCCGATCACCTCGGCCGGGCGCTTGTCCTCGGGCAGGAAGTTCATCAGGAACCGGCAGGGCCCGGCCATGCCCGACAGCTTCTGGTTGTCCCAGATGATCCAGCGCAGGATCTCGTACTTCTGCTCGGGCGTGCCGCCGAAATGGCCGTAGGTGTCCGACAGGTAGGTCTGGATCACGCCCGATTGCGACAGGCGCACGTCGCCGTCGATCAGCACCGGTGCCTCGCCCATGGCGTTGATCTGCGCGCGGTAATCCTGCGACCGGGTCGCGCCGTTGAAGAAGTCGACGAAGACCGGCTCCCAGTCGAGGCCGGCGAGCTCCAGCGCCAGCGCCGCCTTGTACGAGTGTCCGGATTCCCCGAAGCAGTGCAGTTGCATGGTCATGTGCGTCGTCCTTCCCCCTTCGCGTCGGCGCGTGCCGCCGTCACAGTGCCCGCGCGATCAGTTCCTTCATGATCTCGTTCGTGCCGCCGTAGATCCGCTGCACGCGCGCGTCGGCCCACATCTCGGCCACGGAATATTCCTGCATGAAGCCGTAGCCGCCATGCAACTGCACGCATTCGTCCAGCACCTCGCCCTGGGTGTCGGTCAGCCAGTATTTCGCCATCGCGGCCTTCTCGACCGTCAGCGTGCCGTCGATCAGCTCGACGATGCACTCGTCGAGGAAGGCGCGCGCGACCTTCGTCTTGGTCAGGCACTCTGCCAGCTTGAAGCGGGTGTTCTGGAACTGCGTGAGCGGGCCACCGAAGGCCTCGCGCTCCTTGCAGTAGGCGATGGTGCGTTCGACCGCGCCTTCCATGGCGCCCACGGCGCCGCAGCCGATCACCAGCCGTTCCTGAGGCAGCTGGCTCATCATCTGGTAGAAGCCCCGACCTTCCTCGCCGCCCAGCAGGTTCTCGGGCGGGATGGCGACATCGTCGAAGAACAGCTCGGACGTGTCGGCGGCATGCAGCCCGACCTTGTCGAGGTTGCGGCCGCGCTTGAAGCCCTCGGCGCCGTCGGTCTCGACCACCATCAGCGACGTGCCCTTCGAGCCCTGCGCCGGGTCGGTCTTGGCCGCGACCACGATCAGGTTCGCGTGTTGGCCGTTGGTGATGAAGGTCTTCTGCCCCGACAGCCGGTAGACGTTGCCGTCGCGCACGGCCTTCGTCTTGATCGCCTGGACGTCGGACCCGGCCGAGGGCTCGGTCATCGCGAGCGCGCCGATTAGCTCTCCGGTGACCATCTTGGGCAGCCAACGCGCCTTCTGCTCTTCGGTGCCGTAGGACAGGATGTAATGCGCGACGATGCCGGAATGGATGCCGTGACCCCACGAGGCGAGGTTGGCCTTGGACGCCTCCATCAGGATCACCGCCTCGTGGCCGAAATCGCCGCCGGCGCCGCCGTATTCCTCGGGGATCGAGGGGCAGAGCAGGCCGAGCGCACCGGCCTCGGCCCAGGTGTCGCGGTCCATCTCGCCCTGCTTGCGCCAGCGTTCGAACTTCGGCGCCCACTCGGTCGCGATGAACTTCGCCGTCATCTCGCCGAGCATCGCGTGCTCGTCGGTCATCCAGTCGCGCGGCATGCCGCTTCTCCCCCTTCGTCGGTCGGCGGGCGCTTCACCGGCGCCCGTCCGCAGGGCGGGCCGAGGCCCGCCATAGCCTTGCGGCCTCAGAAGTTCGCGGCGTCGAGCGCCATGACCGTCTCGGCGCCGGTCTGGATGCGCGCCAGGTGCGTGCCGGTCATCGGCAGCTGCCGCGCCATGTAGTAGCGGCCGGTCGCCAGCTTCGTCTCGTAGAACTCGACGTCTCCGGTGTTCGCCGCCAGTGCCTCGCGCGCGGCCCAGCCCATGCGCGCCCACATCAGGCCCAGGCAGACATGCCCGAAGAGGTGCATGAAGTCGTAGCTGCCCGACAGCGCGTTGTTGGGGTTCTTCATGCCGTTCTGCATGAAGTACATGCCCGCCGCCTGCAGGTCCTTCGACGCGGCCTTGAGCGGGTCGAGGAACTGCTTGTCGAAGTCCGCGTCCTGGCCCTTGTGGTCGGCGATGAAGGTCTTGACCATCTCGAAGAACGCCATGACGTGCTTGCCGCCGTCCTGGCCCAGCTTGCGGCCCACGAGGTCGAGCGACTGGATGCCGTTGGTGCCCTCGTAGATCATGGTGATCCGCGCATCGCGCACGAACTGCTCGAGCCCCCATTCGCGGGTGAAGCCCGAACCGCCCAGCGTCTGCTGCGCCAGCACCGTGGTCTCGAAGCCCTTGTCGGTCAGGAAACCCTTGATGACCGGGGTCATCAGGCTGATCAGCCCCTCGGCGTCGGCATCATGGGCGCGGTGCGACCGGTCGATCAGCGAGGCACCCCAGAATGTGAAGGCGCGCGCGCCCTCGACGAAGCTCTTCTGGTCCATCAGGTTCCGACGCACGTCGGGGTGCACGATGATCGGGTCGGCGGCCTTCTCGGGCGCCTTGACGCCGGTCACGTCGCGGCCCTGCAGGCGGTCCTGCGCGAAGCCCAGCGCGTTCTGGTAGGCCACGGCGCCCTGCGCATAGCCCTGCAGGCCGACGCCCAAACGGGCCTCGTTCATCATGGTGAACATCGCGCGCATGCCCTTGTGCGCCTCGCCCACGAGGAAGCCCCTGGCGCCGTCGTAGTTCATCACGCAGGTGGCGTTGCCGTGGATGCCCATCTTCTTTTCGAGGCCCCCGCAGGACAGGCTGTTGCGCTCACCGAGGCTGCCGTCCTCGTTGACCATGAACTTGGGCACGATGAACAGGCTGATCCCCTTCACGCCCTCGGGCGCGTCCGGCAGCTTGGCCAGCACGAGGTGGATGATGTTGTCGCACATGTCGTGCTCGCCGGCCGAGATCCAGATCTTCTGGCCGGTGATGGCGTAGGAGCCGTCGTCGTTCGGCACGGCCTTGGTGCGGATCAGGCCCAGATCCGTGCCGCAATGCGGCTCGGTCAGGTTCATGGTGCCGCCCCACTCGCAGCTCACCATCTTGGGCAGGTAGGTGCGTTTCTGCTCGTCGCTGCCGTGGGCGTGAATGGCGTTGTAGGCGCCGTGGGTCAGGCCCTGGTACATGTTGAACGCCATGTTGGCGCTGCTGAACATCTCGCCCACCGCGGTGCTGACGAGGTAGGGCAGGCCCTGGCCGCCGTATTCGGGATCGCAGTCCAGTGCCGTCCAGCCGCCGTCGCGCACCTGGTCGAAGGCGTCCTTGAAGCCCTTGGGCGTGCGGACGACGCCGTTTTCCAGCTTGCAGCCTTCCTCGTCGCCGACCGGGTTCAGGGGCGCCAGCACGTTCTCGGCCAGCTTCGCCGCCTCGCCGAGGATCGCCTCGGTGGTCTCGCGGTCCAGCTCGTCGTAGCCCGGCACGTCGGCCTGCTCGGCGATGCGGAGCACGTCGTGCAGGATGAACTGCTGGTCCTTGAGCGGTGCGGTGTAGATCGGCATGCCTCTCTCCCTTGGCGTGCGTCGGCCTGTCGGCCGCCTTCTGTGGCGTGTCGCGGCCATGATCGGCCGCGCGTCGTATACGCGGCCTTACTCGGCCGCGTTCTGTTTCTGCGTCATCTCGGCGAGCACGCGCTCGCCCCATTCCATCTGCTCTTCGAGGTCGTTGATGGCCTGGTCGATCTGCTGGCGCTGGCGCTTGAGGTCGTCCAGCCGCTCCTGCGCGATGCGGTACGTCTTCTCGATCTGCGTGCGCTGCTGGTCGCCCACGTGGTAGAGGTCCAGCAGCTGGCGGATTTCCTCGAGGCTGAAGCCGAAGCGCTTGCCGCGCAGGATCAGCTTCAGGCGGGCGCGGTCGCGCCGGGTGAACAGCCGCTTCTGACCCTCGCGGATCGGAAAAAGCAGCTCTTTCTGCTCGTAGAAGCGCAAGGTGCGGGGCGTCACGTCGAACGCGTCGCACATCTCGCGGATGGTCATGACCTGGTCGTCGCTCATTCTCTGTCCAGTGGTGGTTACGTCTGCGTCAATCATGACCGTCACGTGCGTATTCACGCGGATTATTACAACGCCCTCGCGAGGTGACGTAACCACTACGCTACGTCACAACGAAGGTGACGCGGCCGTCACGTTGCGTCAACTTGGGGAAGCGGCAGAAGAGGCTGGATGCAGGTGAGGAAGAACCCGCCGCGGCGGCGGGGTCAGCCGTCGATCGAGCGGGCGGTCTCGTCGCGAAGGCCGCGCAGCTCGTCGATCACCGCCTCGAGCTGGCGGCGCTGTTCGGCCAGTTCCGCCAACTGCTTGTCGGCCAGCGACACCCAGGCGCGCATCTGCGCGTCGGTGCCTTCCTTCTCGTAGATCAGAAGCCATTGCCGGATCTCTTCGAGCGAGAATCCGAAGCGGCGGCCGCGCAGGATCAGCGTCATGCGGGCGATCTCGCGCGGGCCGTACCACCGCGCGCGCCCGGCACGCTCGGGCGCAAGAAGCTCGATGTATTCGTAGTACCGCAAAGTCCGCGGGGTCACGTCGAACTTCGCGCACATCTCCTTGAACGACAAGCGTGTCTCGGCCATGGCGCTGCCTCCCGTTCCCCGTTTATGCCGCCACGGCAGCGGTGTCCAGACGGCCGGGGCCGCGCCCCTTGCGGGCGGCCGGAACAGGCCGCATAAAGGCCCCGGACAGGAGAGACCATGACCGCCGACAAGGCCCGCATCGCCAAGCAGTTCATCGAGACCATCCCGCATTCTCGCGAGCTGGGCATGCGGATCACCGAGATCGGCGACGGTCTGGCCGTCATCGCGATGCCCTACGACGCGCGCCTGATCGGCGACCCGGAAACCGGCGTGATCCACGGCGGCGCGGTCTCGGCGCTGATGGACACCTGCGGCGGCGCGGCGGTGATGAGCCATCCACGCTCGCCCGCCGGCACGGCGACGATCGACCTGCGGATCGACTACATGCGCCCTGCCACGCCCGGCCAGACGATCGTGGCGCGCGCGACCTGCTATCACATCACGCGCTCGGTCGCCTTCGTGCGCGCGCAGGCCTTCGACGACGACACCGACCGGCCGGTCGCCTCGGCCACCGGCGCCTTCACGGTCGAGGGCGGCTGATGGCCCGCGAACGTCCCGAACCCGTCCAGGTGGTCAAGCAGCGCCGCGACGCCGCGCTCAATGCGCTGGTGTCAGGCGTGCCCTACATGACCTATCTCGGCGTGCGCTTCGACCGCCGCGGAGACGAGCTGACGGCGCTTCTGCCCTTCGACGAGAAGCTGATCGGCAACCCGTTCCTGCCGGCGATCCACGGCGGCGTCACGGCCGCCTTCCTCGAGATCACGGCGATGATCACGCTGAGCTGGAGTTACCTCTGGCCCGAGATCGAGAGCGGTGCGCTCGACCCCGACACGTTCTCGGCCGGTTCGCTGCCGCGGCTGCCCAAGACCATCGACTTCACCGTGGACTACCTGCGCTCGGGCCTGCCGCGCGATGCCTATGCCCGCGCGCGCGTGACCCGCTCGGGGCGGCGCTATGCCAGCGTGCACGCGCAGGCCTGGCAGGACAACCGCGACCGCCCGATCGCGCAGGCCACCGCGCATTTCCTGATGCCGCGCGACGGCTGACGCAGCCGGCCGCGGCTTCTTTGGTCCCCAAATATCCCGGGGGAGGCCCGGACCGGGCCGGGGGCAGAGCCCCCCGCGCCACGGCCGCCCAGCGGAGATCCCGATGACCGAAGCCGACCCGATCACACACCGCCGCATCCTGAAGATCGCCATACCGATCCTGCTGGCCAACGTCACGGTCCCGATCCTGGGCGCGGTGGACACCGCGGTGGTCGGCCAGATCCCGGCGGCCGAGCCCATCGCCGCGGTCGGCGTCGGCGCCGTGATCCTGTCGGCGGTCTACTGGATCTTCGGTTTCCTGCGCATGGGCACGGCGGGCCTGACCGCGCAGGCCGCCGGGCAGGACAACCGGGCCGAGGTCGCGGCCCTTCTGACCCGCGGGCTGATGATCGGCCTCGCCGGCGGTATCGTGCTGATTGCGCTGCAGACACTGGTCCAAGCCGGCGCCTTCGCCGTCTCGCCCGTCTCTCCGGAGGTCGAGGCGCTGGCCCGCGACTACATGACCATCCGCATCTGGTCGGCGCCCGCCGCGATCGCGATCTACGGCATCACCGGCTGGTTGATCGCGCTCGAGCGCACCCGCGCGGTGCTGGCGCTGCAGCTGTGGATGAACGGGCTCAACGTGGTGCTCGACCTCGTCTTCGTGCTGGGGCTGGGCTGGGGCGTGCCCGGCGTCGCCTTCGCCACCTTCCTGGCCGAGTGGTCGGGCCTCGCGATGGGGCTGTGGCTGTGCCGCGCGGCGTTCCGGGTGCCGGCGTGGCGCGACTGGCCGCGCGTCTTCGACCGGGCGAAGCTGAAGCGCATGGCGGTCGTCAACGGCGACATCCTGATCCGCTCGGCGCTGCTGCAGTCGATCATGGTCTCGTTCCTGCTGCTGGGCGGGCGGTTCGGAGACGTGACGCTGGCGGCGAACCAGGTGCTGCTGCAATTCCTCAACATCACGTCCTACGCGCTCGACGGGTTCGCCTTCGCGGCCGAGGCGCTGGTGGGCCGGGCCTTCGGCGCCGGCGCCGTCGCGCGGCTGCGGCGCGGGGCGCTGATGGCCTCGGGCTGGGGCGTGGGCTTCGCGGTCACCCTCGCCGCGGCCTTCGCGCTGGGCGGACCGTGGATCATCGACCTGATGGCCCGTGACCCGCAGGTGCGCGAGACGGCGCGCGAATTCCTGCCTTGGATGGCCGCCGCGCCGCTGTTCGCGCTGGCGTCCTTCATGCTCGACGGGGTGTTCATCGGCGCCACGCGCACGGGCGACATGCGCAACATGATGGCGGTCTCGGCCGCGGTCTATGCGGGCGCCGTCCTGGTGCTGACGGGACCGTTCGGCAATCACGGGCTGTGGATGGCGCTGCTGATCTCGTACGCGGTGCGGGGCGTGACGCTGTGGCTGCGCTACCCGGCGCTGGAACGCGCCGCCGCGCGCGGCGAGGGCCGCGCGCACTGACGCGGCCCCGCCGGGCGGCCTAGGCGGCGCCGTACCCGCCGCCGCCGGGCGTGTGCATCACGAAGACGTCGCCGGCCGCCATCTCGGTCTGGTCGTTGCCGCGCAAGCGTTCCTCGGTCCCGTCGGCACGGCGCACCAGGTTCACGCCCGGCAGCCCGTCGCCGCCGCCCGCCGCGCCGAAGGGCGCGGTCTTGCGGTGCGACGACAGCACCGTGACCGTCGCCGGGTCGAGGAATTCCAGCGCGCGGGTGATCCCGCAGCCGCCGCTCCAGCGTCCCGCGCCGCCCGAGCCGCGCCGGATCGCGAATTCGCGCACCCGCACCGGAAAGCGCGTCTCGAGCACCTCGGGGTCGGTCATCCGCGTGTTGGTCATGTGACTGTGCACCGCTGAGGTGCCGTCGAACCCGTCGCCCGCGCCGGTGCCGCCGCAGATCGTCTCGTAGTTCTGGTAGGTCGCGTTGCCGTAAACGAAGTTGTTCATCGTCCCCTGACTGCCGGCCAGCACGCCGAGCGCGCCGTATAGTGTCTCGGCGATGGCCTGGCTGACCTCGGTGTTGCCCGAGATCACCGCCGCCGGATGGCGCGGGTTGATGAAGCTGCCCTCGGGCGCGACGATCTTCAGCGGCTTGAGGCAGCCCTCGTTCATCGGGATCGGGTTCGGGATCAACGTGCGGAAGACATACAGCACCACCGCCCGGCAGACAGCCAACGGGGCGTTGTAGTTCAGCGCGTCCTGGTCGGACGTGCCGGTGAAGTCGATCACAGCGTCGCGCGAATCCCGGTCGACGGTGATCTTCACCGCGATCTTCGCGCCGGAGTCGAGCGTGTAGTCGAAGGCGCAATCCTCGAGCACGTCGAGCACGCGGCGCACCGATTCCTCGGCATTGGCCTGCACGTGGCGCATGTAGGCCTGCACCACGTCGCGGCCGAACTGGTCGACGGCCTTGCCCAGCTCGGCCGCGCCGGTGGCGTTGGCGGCGATCTGCGCCGACAGGTCCGACATGTTCTGGTCGATATTGCGGCAGGGGTAGGGGCCCGAGCCCAGCAGCTTGCGCGTCTCGGCCTCGCGCAGGCGGCCGGCCTCGACCAGCTTGAAGTTGCGGATCAGCACGCCTTCCTCGTCGATATGGCGGCTGTCGGGCGGGGCCGAGCCGGGCGTGCGCCCGCCAATATCCGCGTGGTGGCCGCGCGACGCGACGAGGAAATCGATCGTCTTGCCGTCGGCCGCGAAGACCGGGGTGATGACCGTGACGTCGGGCAAATGGGTGCCGCCGTTATAGGGATCGTTCATCATGAAGACGTCGCCGGGGCGGATGGAGCCTTCGTTGTCGCGCAGGATCTGCTTCACGCTGGCGGACATCGAGCCGAGGTGCACCGGAACGTGCGGCGCGTTGGCCACCAGGTCTCCGTCGGCGTCGAACAGCGCGCAGGAGAAGTCCAGCCGCTCGCGGATGTTCACCGACTCGGCGGTGTTGGCCAGCGTCGCGCCCATCTGTTCGGCGATCGACATGAAGAGGTTGTTGAACACCTCGAGCATGACCGGATCGACCTCGGTGCCGACCGCGTGTTCGCGCCGCAGCGGCACGACGCGGGTCAGCACCAGCGCGCCGCCCTTGCGGCACTCGGCCTGCCAGCCTGCCTCGACGATGGTGGTGCCGGTGGCCTCGGTCACGATGGCGGGGCCGTCGATGCGCGCCCCTTCGGCGATGCGGGCGCGGGCATGCACAGGCACCTCGGCCGCGTCTTCGCCGGCCCACATCCGCGCGGTGCCGGTGGCCGATGCGCCGTCGCCGGTCTCGTCCAGCCGGGCATCGGCGCCGGTGCGCCCGATCGCCTCGACCGTCATCATGTCGGCGACGATCGCGGCGCCCTCGGGGCGGAAGCCGAAGCGCGCCTGGTGGGCTGTCAGGAACGCCTCGCGCATCGTTTCCGGGTCGGCCAGATCGACGGGCAGGGTGGTCTGCGAGGTGCCGGCGCGCAGGAAGACACGGGTCACGACGTCGATCGCGTCGCGCGGGATGTCCTGTGCGGTCACTTCGGCAACGGCGTCGCGCGCCAGCGCCTCGGCGGCGTCGGTCAGCGCGGTCTCGTCCTCGACCGGGCAGTTCAGCTGCCGCTCCTGCAGCGCGACCACGTCGGCCAGGCCCATGCCCAGCGCCGACAGCACGCCGGCGAAGGGGTGCAGGTAGATTGCCGTCATGCCGAGCGCGTCCGCCACGGCGCAGGCGTGCTGCCCGCCCGCGCCGCCGAAGCAGTTGAGCGTGTAGCGCGTGACGTCATGCCCGCGCGCGACGCTGATCTCCTTGATCGCGTTGGCCATGTTCTCGACCGCGATGCGCAGGAAGCCGCGGGCCAGGTCCTCAACCGGGCGGGGCGCTTCTCCGGTCGCCTGGGCGATCTCTTGCGCCATCTCCTGAAACAGGCGGCGCGGGATATCGACGTCCAGCGTCTGGTCGCCGTTCGGGCCGAAGACGGCAGGGAAGGCGTCGGGCTGCAGCTTGCCCAGCACCACGTTGCAGTCGGTGACCGTCAGCGGCCCGCCGCGCCGGTAGCAGGCGGGGCCGGGATCGGCGCCGGCGGAATCCGGGCCGGCCTGAAGCCGCCCGTCGCGGAACGACAGGATCGAGCCGCCGCCCGCCGCCACGGTATGGATATGCATCATCGGCGCGCGCATCCGCACGCCCGCGACCTCGGTCTCGAAGCTGCGCTCGAAGCTGCCGGCGTAGTGGCACACGTCGGTCGAGGTCCCGCCCATGTCGAAGCCGATCAGCCGGTCGAAGCCGTCCGCGGTGGCGGTCGCGGTCATGCCGACGACGCCGCCCGCGGGACCGGACAGGATCGCGTCGCGGCCGTGGAACAGGTCCGCGTCGGTCAGCCCCCCGTTCGACTGCATGAACATCAGCCGGTCGACCTTGCCCTGCTGCGCGCCCAGCGCGTCCTTCACCTGGTTCACGTAGCGGCGCAGGATCGGCGTCAGGTAGGCGTCGGCCACGGCGGTGTCACCGCGCGCGACCAGCTTGATCAGGGGGCTCGCGTCATGGCTGAGCGTGATCTGCGGAAAGCCGGCGTCTTCGGCCAGACGCCCGGCGCGCAGTTCGTGATCGGGATTGGCGTAGCCGTGCATGAAGGCGATGGCGCAGGCCTCGTACCCTTCGGCGCGGGCGGCCTTCAGCGCGTCGCGCGTCTCGGCCTCGTCGAGATCGGTCAGCACGGTGCCGTCGGCGGCGATGCGTTCGTCGACCTCGATGACCTTGGAGTAGAGCAGTTCCGGCAGGCGGATATGCAGGTCAAACAGCCGGGGGCGATTCTGGTACCCGATGCGCAACAGGTCGCCGAAGCCGCGCGTGATCAGAAGCACCGTCTTCGCGCCCTTGCGCTCCAGCAGGGCGTTGGTGGCCACCGTCGTGCCCATCTTCACCGCGCCGATCGTGTCGGCGGGAATCGGATCGTCGGCGCCGAGGCCCAGCATCTCGCGCACGCCCTGCACGGCGGCGTCGGCATACATCTCCGGGTTTTCCGACAGCAGCTTGTGCGACGAAAGCCGCCCGTCGGGCCGGCGCGCCACGATATCGGTGAACGTGCCGCCCCGGTCGATCCAGAAATCCCATTTTTCGTGCGTCTGGTCGGTCATGGCGGCCCCCGAAAAGAAAACTGTTGCTTTGATGATATAACGCTGACAATTTGTCAACGTGGTTGGCGCAAGCCCGACCCCAACGAACCCCGAGGGCCGGCCGTCGCCACGGACCGGCCCCGCCGCAAGACCGGACACCGACAACAGGAGAGACAGATGAAACACTTCACCTACGCCGCCGCGCTGGGCCTGATCGCGGGCGCCGCCGGCGCGCAGACCTGGGACATGCCCACGCCCTACGGCGACAGCACGTTCCACACCCAGAACATCATGCAGTTCGCCGACGACGTCGAGGCCGCCACCGACGGGCAGCTTGCGATCACCGTGCATTCCGCCGGCTCGCTGTTCCCGCACCCCGAGATCAAGAACGCCGTGCGTTCCGGCCAAGTGCCGATCGGCGAGTTCTTCCTGTCGACGCTCGAGAACGAGAACGGCGCCTTCGGCCTCGACAGCCAGCCGTTCCTGGCCACCTCCTACGAGGAAGCCCAGGCGCTTTGGGACGCGCAGGAGCCGGTCGTGACCGAGCTGCTGGCCGAGCAGGGGCTGATGCCGCTGTTCTCGGTCGCGTGGCCGGCGCAGGGCCTCTACACCAACGGCGAGATCGAGACGGTCGAGGACCTGTCCGGCCTGCGCTTCCGCGCCTACAACGCGGCGCTCGAGGAATTCGCGCAGCTGGCCGGCGCCGCCCCGGTGCAGGTCGAGGCGCCCGACATCCCGCAGGCCTTCACCACCGGCCAGATCGAGGCGATGATCACCTCGCCCTCGACCGGTGCGAACTCGAAGGCGTGGGATTTCGTGTCGCACTACACGCCGATCAACGCCTGGGTTCCGAAGAACATCGTCGTGGTGAACGAACGCGCCTTCCGCCGCCTGCCGCAGGACGTGCAGGACGCGGTGATGCAGGCCGCGGACGAGGCCGAAAGCCGCGGCTGGGAGATGTCGCGCGAAGAGGCGCAGGCCAAGACGCAGGAGATGGCGGATAACGGCATGACCATCGTCGAGCCGTCGGATGCGCTGACCACCGGCCTGCAGGAGATCGGTGCGCAGATGCTGGAAAGCTGGCGCGAGGATGCGTCCGACGCCGCGCTTTCGGTGCTGGAAGACTACCAGGGCCAGGGCTGAGCGCCGTCCGGCCGGACGACCGGCCGTCCCGCGCGGTGCGGGACGGTCGTGACGTGCGGCCGGATCAATGCGGTTCCGAAACAGGGGGGCGTCGATGCGCCGGAGTCTCGACCGGATCTACCTCGCGGCGGGCTGGCTTGCGGCCGGGTTCATCCTGGCGATCGCCTGCCTCGTCAGCGCGCAGGTCCTGCTGAACATCTCGACCCGCGTGCTGGGCCTGCCGCTGCCGGCGACGATCCCGTCCTACGCGGATTTCGCCGGGTTCATGCTGGCCGGCGCCACCTTCTTCGCCATGCCCTACACGTTCCGCAGCGCGGGCCATATCCGCGTGTCGCTGGTCACCGCGCGGCTGCCGGATCGCGCCCGCTGGATGGTCGAGCTGGCCGTGCTGGCGCTGGCCGCCGCACTTCTGGGCTTTGCCTGCTGGTACATCGTCGCCCTGATCCGCGAGAGCCTGCATTTCGGCGACGTGTCGGGCGGGATCGTGCCCGTTCCGCTGTGGATCCCGCAGACCGGCATGGGGATCGGCATGGGCCTGCTGCTGGTCGCGGTGATCGACACTCTGGTCGAGACCTGGGCGCGCGGCCGCGCCGTCATCGACGACACCTCCGAGGAGATCTGAGCCATGTCCGACCCCGTCACCGGCCTGGTCCTGCTGGGCGTGCTGCTGGCCTTCCTCGCTTCCGGGCTGTGGATCGCGCTCGCGCTGACCGGCGTCGCGGCGGTCGCGCTGTCGTTCTTCTCGAACGCGCCGGTGGGGCTGGTGATGGCGACCACCTTCTGGGGCCATTCGCACAGCTGGTCGCTGGCCGCGCTGCCGCTGTTTATCCTGATGGGCGAGATCCTTCTGCGCTCGCGCCTGTCGTCGGACATGTTCTCGGGGCTCGCGCCGTGGCTGGGCGGTGTGCCCGGGCGGCTGCTGCACGTCAACGTGCTGGGCTGCGCGATCTTCGCCGCCGTCAGCGGGTCCTCGGCCGCCACGGCCGCCACGATCGGCAAGATGTCGATCCCCGAGCTGAAATCCCGCGGCTACCCGGAAAGCCTGATCCTCGGCACGCTGGCGGGCTCGGCCACGCTGGGGCTGCTGATCCCGCCCTCGATCATCCTGATCGTCTACGGTGTGGCGACCGAGCAGTCGATCGCCCGGCTGTTCATCGCCGGGCTCATCCCCGGCGTGCTGGTGATGGCGCTGTTCGGCGGCTACGTGATGCTGCGCGCGGCGATGACGCCGGGCCTGATCCCGCCCTTCGACATCGCGATGAGCCTGCGCGACAAGCTGCGCGCCGCGCGCGGGCTGATCCCGGTGGCGCTGCTGATCGTGGGCGTGATCGGCGCGATCTACACCGGCATCGCGTCGCCCACGGACGCCGCCGCGCTGGGCGTGCTGCTGTCGATCATCCTGGCCGCGACCTCGGGAAGCTTTTCGCGCCGCGACTTCATGGACGCGCTTCTGGCCGCGGCGCGGACGTCGTGCATGATCGCCTTCATCCTGATCGGTGCAGCCTACCTCGCCGTGGCGATGGGCTTTACCGGCATCCCCCGCAACCTGGCCGCCTGGATCGGCGGCATGGAGCTGTCGCCCTACGTGCTGCTGGCGGCGCTGACGCTGTTCTTCATCGTGCTGGGGCTGTTCCTCGACGGGATCTCGGTCGTGGTGCTGACCACGTCGATCATCATGCCGATGGTGACGGCGGTGGGGATCGACCCGATCTGGTTCGGCATCTACCTGGTGCTGGTCGTCGAGATGAGCCAGATCACCCCGCCCGTGGGCTTCAACCTGTTCGTGATCCAGGGGCTGACCGGCATCGACATCCTGCGCATCGCGAAGGCGGCTTTCCCGTTCTTCCTGCTGCTCGTGCTGGCGGTGGCGCTGATCACCGCCTTCCCGGCGCTGGTGACCTGGCTGCCGCAGGCGATGTCCTAGAGAGAGGACGCAGCACGGCTGGCCTGGTCGTACTGCCCGGACAGGGCGCGCAGGGCGGCGGCGATCTCGCGCATCTCGTCGCCGGTCAGGTCCATCCGGCCCAGCGGTTCCAGCAGGCATTGTGCCCGCACCGTGCGATAGGCCTCGCACAGCGCCGCGCCTTCGGGCGAGGTGGCGTAGAACACCTCCTTGCCGCGCTTTTCCGACACCAGCAGCCCGGCCTTCAGCAACTTGCGCAGTGCGTAGTTCACCGTGTGCGTGTCCTCGATGTTCAGCAGGAAGCAGATGTCGGCCAGCCGCTTCTCGCGCCCGCGGTGGTTCACGTTGTGCAGCACCAGGATATCCAGCGGGCTCATGTCGCGCTGCCCGGCGGCGGCCATGCACTTGACCATCCAGCGCGAGAACGCGTTGAAGGCGAGGATCATCCCGAATTCCAGTTCGGACGTCTCCCAGCCGTCCCCCTCGGCGAGGTGGCGGGACGAGACGATGCGGCGTTTGGGGTTGTCGGTCATGCGCACATCGTAAGCGTATTGCCGGGGTTCTGTCGATATCCGCGTGCGCAGGTACCGCGCGGCCGGGCAGGGGCGGGGCGCCGCCGGCATGCGGCGTGGCGTCCCGTCGCGCAATCGGCACTGGCATCGGGGGCGGGTTTCGGCGTATCCCCCGGGCTTGACGGGTGAGAGGAGTCGGCGATGAACGAATTGGTCAACAGCTTCATGACCGGACCCGACGAGAAGGGCCGCTTCGGCATCTTCGGCGGGCGGTTCGTGTCCGAGACGCTGATGCCGCTGATCCTGGAATTGCAGGACCAGTACGATCACGCCAAGACCGACCAGAGCTTCTGGGACGAGATGGACTTTCTCTGGAAGCACTATGTCGGCCGGCCTTCGCCGCTGTATTTCGCCGAGCGGCTGACCGAGCGGCTGGGCGGCGCCAAGGTCTACATGAAGCGCGACGAGCTGAACCACACCGGCGCGCACAAGATCAACAACGTGCTGGGCCAGATCATCCTGGCGCGCCGCATGGGCAAGACGCGCATCATCGCCGAGACCGGCGCCGGCCAACATGGTGTCGCCACCGCGACGGTCTGTGCCAAGTTCGGCCTGAAATGCGTGGTCTACATGGGCGCGCACGACGTCGAGCGCCAGCAGCCCAACGTCTTCCGCATGCGCCTTCTGGGCGCCGAGGTGATCCCCGTCACCTCGGGGCGCGGCACGCTCAAGGACGCCATGAACGACGCGCTGCGCGACTGGGTGACCAACGTGCGCGACACGTTCTACTGCATCGGCACGGTGGCGGGCCCGCACCCGTACCCGGCGATGGTGCGCGACTTCCAGTCGATCATCGGCAAGGAGACGCGCGAGCAGATGCACGAGGCCGAGGGCCGTCTGCCCGACACGATCATTGCCGCGATCGGCGGCGGGTCGAACGCGATGGGCCTGTTCCACCCGTTCCTCGACGACAAGGACGTCAACATCATCGGCGTCGAGGCCGGCGGCAAGGGCGTGAACGACAAGATGGAGCATTGCGCGTCGCTGACGGGCGGGCGTCCGGGCGTGCTGCACGGCAACCGCACCTACCTGCTGCAGGACGAGGACGGTCAGATCCTCGAAGGCTTCTCGATCTCCGCCGGCCTCGACTATCCCGGCATCGGCCCGGAACACGCCTGGCTGCACGAGATCGGGCGCGCCAAGTACGTGTCGATCACCGACGCCGAGGCGCTCGAGGCGTTCCAGCTGTGCTGCGAGACCGAAGGCATCATTCCAGCGCTCGAGCCCAGCCACGCGCTGGCGCACGTGATGAAGATCGCGCCCGAGCTGCCCAATGACCACATCATCTGCATGAACATGTGCGGCCGCGGCGACAAGGACATCTACACGGTGGCCAAGGCGCTGGGCTTCGACATGAGCTGACCCTGCGGGCCGGGCATCACGCCCGGCCGCTTTTTGCGGCAGGGACGCGCCGGTGCCGGCAGGTCATCCTGAAATTCGCCTGTGCAGGAGTTGACGGCGCCGCCAAAGCGGTTTCGTTCACGATTCCGTCCCGTCGCGCTTCGTCGCGGGCAGAAATTCGCCGATGTCGGGCCAGGTCAAAGCCAAAACACCACATGTCGTGGCCGCTTGGCGCCGATTTCGTTAACACGGATCAGTTCGAATAGTCGCGCTGCCTGTGGATAACCCTGTGTGCGGAACTTTCCGCAAGCCGGGTCAGTCTTCCGCGCAGGATTCGAGAACGTCCATCGGCACGATCTCCAGCGCCCGGCGATGCGTCCCTGCCAGCGAGACGCGCGGCGCGCAGCCCTCGGCATGCGCCTGCAGGAACCGCGCGGCGCACAGGCACCACCGGTCGCCGGCCTTCAGGCCCTGAAAGCGGAATTCCGGCCGCGGCGTCGACAGGTCGTTGCCGAGGTATTTCGAGAAGGCCAGGAACTCGTCCGTCATCACCGCGCAGACCGTGTGGCTGCCCTGATCCTCGGCGCAGGTGTTGCAATGGCCGTCGCGGAAGAAGCCCGTCACGGGGCCGCCGGCACCGGAGCAGGGCGAAAGCGCCTCGCCCAGCACGTTGATCTCGGGGTCCTTGCGGATCATGGCTCACTCCCTGTCGTAGGTGCGGGCGATCGTGCGGAACATGCCGATCGCGTCGTCCAGCGCGCCCGGCGCACGGAACTGCCGGTCGGCGCCGTTGACCGCGACCACCACGCCGCTTTGCTGATCGACATAGACGAACTGGCCGTAGACGCCACGCGCCAGGAACTCGCCCGCGCGGGCGTCGGCGGGAATCCACCACTGGTAGCCGTAGCCCATCGCCCCCGGATCGGTCGGCGCCGAGGCGCGGGTGCTTTCGGTCATCCAGTCGGCGGGCACGATGCGCCGCCCGTCGAAGCGCCCGTTCAGGCGCGCCAGCTCGCCCATCCGGGCGTAGTCGCGGGTGGTCAGGTTCAGCCCGCCCAGCACGAAGGCGACGCCGTGCCCGTCGGTGACGTAATGCGGCGCGCCCCAGGCGCCCAGCGGGTCGAGGATGTAGCGCCCCATCAGCGTGGGAATGTCCTCTCCGGTGGCGCCGCGCAGGACCATCGACAGCACGTGCGTGTCGATCGAGACGTATTGCCAGTCATCGCCCGCGGGGCCGGTGCGGTCCTCGCGCGCGGCGGCGAACCGGTCCATCGAGCCGCCCAGGGCCAGCACGCGGCCCATGCGGTTGATGTCGCTGAAGAAGTCGAAGTAATCCTCGTCGAACGCCACGCCCGAGGACATCTGCAGCACGTGGCGGATGCTGACGCCCTCGTAGGCCGAGCCGCGCAGCGCGGGCGCGTACTTGTCGACCGGGTCGTCCAGGCTGGCGATCGCGCCCTGGTTCAGCATCACGCCCACCAGCATCGACAGGTAGGACTTGGCCACCGACCACGACACCCGCTGATCCTCGCGCGTGGTGCCCATGCGGTACCCCTCGGACACGACGGCGCCGTCGTGCAGCACCACGATGCCGGTCACCGCCCGGCGGTCGAGCCATTCCTGCCAGCCCGCGGGCAGCGGCATGGCCGGCCCTTCCTCCAGCGGTTTCGGCGTGCGGGTGACGGGAATTGGCGCGGTGTCGAACAGCCGGTCCATGTGCGAGAAGTTCTGCACGATGCGCCCCTCGTCGAAGAGCGTGGTGACAGCGTGCAGCCGGGCGATCGCGTCGCGCTGCCAGATCGCCACGGCCACCGCGATCAGCAGCGCCGCCCCGACCAGCCGCAGCGCCCAGCGGCGCATCAGCGGAACCGGTCCGCGAGCTTCTGCAAGGCCGTGCGGGTGTCGGGCTCGGGGGCTTTTTCCGTCTTGGCGGGTTCGGGCGCCGGCGCGGGCTTTGCCTCGGACTTCGTCTCGGTCTTCGCGTCCGGCCTGCGATCGCCGGTGCCCGACCGAGGCGGCGAGACGCGCAGCGCCACGGCGTTCAGGAAACGCGGCGCATCGCCGGCCGCAAGGTCCGGCGCCCCGTCGGACAGGCCGCGCAGCAGGTCGTCCAGCCATTCCTCATCGGCCTTGGCGAAGTCGTGCAGCACGTAGTTCGCGACCTGCTCCTTGCGGCCCGGATGGCCGATGCCCAGCCGCACGCGGGCGTAGCTGTCGCCGATATGCCCGTGGATCGAGCGCAGGCCGTTGTGCCCGGCATGCCCGCCGCCCGACTTGACCTTCAGCTTGCCGGGGGCGAGGTCCAGTTCGTCGTGAAAGACGGTCAAATCCTCGGGCTCGAGCTTGTAGAAGCGCACTGCCTCGCCCACCGACTGGCCCGAGCGGTTCATGTAGGTCATCGGTTTCAGCAGCAGCACGCGCTGGCCGCCCAGCCGCCCCTCGGCGATCTCGGCCTGGAATTTGGTCTTCCACGGGGCAAAGCCGTGATCCCCGGCGATGCGGTCCAGCGCCATGAACCCGATGTTGTGCCGGTTGCGCGCATATTGCGCGCCGGGATTGCCGAGACCTGCGAAAATCTGCACGTTGTCCTCCGAAAACCCGCCGCGCGCCGCCGATCCGGGCGGCGACGTGGCGTCCTGTCACACGAGGGGCACCATGTATCTAACCATGAACCGATTCAAGGTCGCGACCGACCGCACCGACGCCTTCGAGGCGCTGTGGAAGTCGCGCGACAGCCACCTCAAGGAGGTGCCCGGTTTCGTGCAGTTCGCGCTGCTCAAGGGGCCTGCCGGCGACGATCACGTGCTTTATGCCTCGCACACGATCTGGCGCGACGAGGCCGCGTTCAGGGACTGGACGAAATCCGAGGCGTTCCGGGCCGCGCATGCGGGGGCGAAATCCTCGGGCGACATGTACCTGGGCGCGCCCGAGCTCGAGGCCTTCGAGGCGGTGCAGGTGCTGTCGTAGTGGCGCGCGCCTTCGATCCCGAACCGGTGCTGGCGATGCCGCTGATGGCGATGCTGGCCACGGTCTCGGACGAGGGCGCGCCGTGCAACGCGCCGGTCTGGTTCCTGTGGGAGGACGGCGCGCTGTGGATGCCGTCGTCGACGGGCGCAAGCTCGGCCCGGCGGCTGGAGCACGAGCCGCGCGCGGCAGTCGAGATCGTGCAGTTCGACAACGCGGGCGGCGTGCTGCTGCACGTCGGCATGCGCGGAGAGGCGGCCTGCGTCGCGATGCAGCCCGACCGCTTCCGGCGCCTGCTGTCGAAGTATCTCGGTCCGGACGAGGCCGCGTGGAACCCGTGGTTCGTCGACACCGTCGCGCGCATCGACGACCCGGACGGCCGGCTGATCCGGCTGGTGCCCGACAGCGTCTTCACCAACAATGTCAGCTTCTTCCGGACGGGCCCCGCGCTGGCCTGGCCCTGAAACGCAAGACGCCCCGCCGGTTGGGGCGGGGCGTCGCGTTCCGGGTCAGCCGAGGGGCTTACTCGTCGGTCTGCTCGGTCGAGGGGACCTCGTCCGCATCGGGCTCTTCGTCCTCGTCCTCGTCGTCCGCCGCGGCCAGGCCGGTCGGGGCCGAGACGTTGCAAATCACGAAGTCGCGGTCGATCGTGGGCTTCGTGCCCTCGGGCAGCGTCACGTCCGAGATCGTCAGCACGTCGCCGATCTTGAGCGCGGACACGTCCACGGTCACTTTCTCGGGGATCTCGCCGGCGGTCACGACCAGCTCGATCTCGGGGCGGATCACGGTCAGCACGCCGCCGCGCTTGATGCCGGGAGCGTTTTCCTCGCCGACGAACTCGACGGGAATGAACAGCGCGATCTTGGTGGTGCGGCGCAGGCGGATGAAGTCCACATGCGTCGGCAGGTCCTTGACCACGTCGCGCTGGACCTCGCGGCAGATCACGCGCACGTCGTCGTGGCCGTCCACCTTCATGTTGAACAGCGTCGCCTTGAAGCGGCCCGCCTTCAGCTTCTTGACCAGCTCGTTGTAGGGCAGGTTGATGGGCAGGGGATCCTTGTCGCCACCGAACACGATGCCCGGGACCATCCCGTCGCGCCGCGCCTGACGAGCGGCGCCCTTGCCTGTCCCCGTCCGTTCAAGGGCAATGAGATCCGGAATCTCGTTCGCCATGATGTTTCTCCATGTAAGGGCAGGGTGCCTCCAAGGCTGTCACCCCGCGTGAAGCGCCCGCATAGGCCGGATGCGCCATCTTGGCAAGGGGGATTCCCGCGCGTCGCGTCGCGGGCCTGGCGGGGCCGATAGACCGGGCCTCATTGCGGGCGCTCCGGCGCGATGTCCCACGATGAGACAGGCATGCGCCCTAGGAAAATCAATGACTTGCAGAGACGTTTTCACGAATCGTTAGGATTTGCACGCCGGTGGCGGCAGGTCGGGGCGCGCGCCCGCAGGGCGCGCGCCCCCCGGGCGACGCGCCGAAGGCGCGGCGCAACCCACCCCGGCAGGGGCTGGCGCGTTGCCTGCAAAATCGCGGCGCGCCCCGGCAGACCACGGCGACGCGCCGGAGGCGCGGCGCAGATCCTCGCCTCAGCCGAAAAGCCGCACGCCGGAACGGTCAGGCCCAGTCGCCCGAGAACCCTTTCGGCACCAGCAGGATGTCGCGGTCCACGTCGGCGATGTCGGTGCGGCCGCACAGGCCCATCGTGGTGTCGAGCTCCTTGTGGATCACCTCGAGCGCGCGGGTCACGCCGGGCTGGCCCATGGCGCCCAGGCCGTAGACCCAGGCGCGGCCGATCCAGGCGCCCTTGGCGCCCATCGCGATGGCCTTCAGCACGTCCTGCCCCGAGCGGATGCCGCTGTCGATGTGCACCTCGATCCGGTCGCCCACCGCGTCGAGGATCGGCTCGAGCGCGCGGATGCTCGACAGCGCGCCGTCGAGCTGCCGGCCGCCGTGGTTCGACACGATGATCGCGTCGGCGCCCACGTTGCACGCCTCCAAAGCATCGCGCGGGTCCATGATGCCCTTGATGATCAGGGGGCCGTCCCACATCTTGCGGAATTGCCGAATGCGGTCCCAGTCCAGCGACTGGTCGAACGCCTCGGCGGTCCAGGTCGACAGCGAGGACGGGTCGGTCACGCCGCTGGCGTGGCCAACGATGTTGCCGAAGAAGCGCCGCTTGGTCTGCAGCATCCCCATGCCCCACTGGGCCTTGGTCATCATGTTGGCCACGCTCTTCGGCGTCAGCTTCGGCGGAGCGGACAGGCCGTTCTTCACGTCGCGGTGGCGCTGGCCCAGCAGCTGCAGGTCGACCGTGATGACGGCAGCCGAGCATTTCGCCTCTTTCGCGCGGTCGAACAGGTTCTGCATGAAGGCGTCGTCCTTCAGCGTGTAGACCTGCATCCAGAACGGCGCCGAGGTGTGCGAGGCCACGTCCTCGATCGAGCAGATGGACATGGTCGACAGGCAGAACGGCACGCCGAAGGCCTCGGCCGCGCGGGCCGCCTTGATCTCGCCGTCGAAGTGCTGCATCCCCGTCAGCCCCACCGGCGCCAGCGCCACGGGCATCGCCACGTCCTGCCCGATCATCCGCGACCGCGTCGACCGCCCGGCCATGTTCATCGCCACCCGCTGGCGGAAGTAGAGCTTGTCGAAGTCCGAGCTGTTCTCGCGGAAGGTCTGCTCGCTCCAGCTGCCGGATTCGCAGTAATCGTAGAACATCTTCGGCACGCGGCGGCGGTAGAGCCGGCGCAGGTCCTCGATCTCGGTGATCACGGGCTGGGCGGAGCGGGGCCAGGGAAAATCGGGCAGGGGCATGGCGATCCTTCTGCGGGCGCGGCGGATTGGTTCGGAAGCGTTACCAATCGCGCGCGGCCGCGTCCATCGCGCGGCATGGACAACGGCGTTTTGCCGCGTTCTTCTGGGCGCGACGGTCACGGCGCCGTCACAGCGACAGGGACAGGGCATGCGCTACTTCGAGGATTTTCCCGCCGGCACGCGGTTCCGCACCGGCACCGAACGGCTGAGCCGCGACGACATCATCGCCTTCGCGCGCGACCACGATCCGCAGCCGTTCCACGTCGACCCCGACGCGGCGGCCACGTCGCCCTTCGGCGGGCTGATCGCGTCGGGCTTCCACACGATGCTGGTGGCCTTCCGCCTCAGCCTGCGCGACGGCGGCTGGGCCGAGGCGTCGATGGGATCGCCCGGCATGGACGAGATCCGCTGGCTGCGCCCGGTTCGTCCCGGCAGCACGCTGCATGTCGAGGGTGAGGTCGTGTCGGCCCGGCCGTCGGGGTCGAAGCCGGACCGCGGCTATGCCGAGATCGCCTACAGCGTGATGGACAAGCAGCACAACGTGGTGATGACCTACCGCGCCACGCATATCCTGCGGCGCCGGCCGAACTGAGCTTGGTCCTGTCCCGGGTCCGCGGCCCGGCTCAGGCCGAATGCGCGCCCTCGGCCAGCGAGGCGACGAAGGCCAGCACCTCGTCCACCGGCTTGCCCTTGGCCATCTCGGCCACGATGGCCGAGCCCACGACGCAGCCGTCGGCGACGCTTGCGATCTCGCGCGCGGTCTCGGGCGTGCGGATGCCGAAGCCGACGATGACCGGCAGGTTGGCCGCCTTCTGGATGCGCGCCACCTCGGGCGCCACGTCGGCGGCCTGGGCCGCGGCCGCGCCGGTGATCCCGGTGATCGAGACGTAGTAGACGAAGCCCGAGGTGTTCATCAGCACCGCCGGCAGGCGCTTGTCGTCGGTGGTGGGCGTGGCGAGGCGGATGAAGTTCAGCCCGGCCGCGCCCGCGGGGATGCACAGCTCGTCGTCTTCCTCGGGGGGCAGGTCGACGATGATCAGCCCGTCGATGCCGGCGGCCTTGGCGTCGTCGAGGAACCGGTCGACCCCGCGCGAGTAGATCGGGTTGTAGTAGCCCATCAGCACGATCGGCGTGGTGTCGTCGTCCTTGCGGAAGGCCGCGACCATGTCGAGCGTCTTCTGCAGGGTCATCCCGCCGGCCAGCGCGCGCTGCCCGGCCTCCTGGATCGTGGGGCCGTCGGCCATGGGATCGGTGAAGGGCAGGCCCAGCTCGATGATGTCGACGCCGGCGGCCGGCAGGCCCTTCATCAGCGCCAGCGACGTCTCGACGTCCGGGTCGCCCGCCATGATGTAGGACACGAAGGCGCGGCGGCCCTGGTCCTTGAGCTTTGCGAACGTGGCGTCGATACGTGTCATGGCTGGTCCCCCGGTTTGCGGTCTCTGTTGCCGCATGAGGCGGGGGAAATCAATGCCGGCCACGGACAGCGGGCCGGGAACGCGAAGGAGACGGGCGATGCGCATTCTTTTCACCGGGGGTAGCGGCAAGGCGGGCCGGTACGTGGCGCCGATGCTGGCCGAGGCCGGCCACCGGGTGCTGAACGCGGACCTCGTGCCGCTGGGCGATCCGCGCGTGGACGACCTGCGGGTCGACCTGACCGACGCGGGCCAGGTCTACGGCGCGCTGCACAGCTACGCGGGCCTCGACGAGCTGACACTGGGCGCCGGGCAGCCGCGCTTCGACGCGGTGGTGCATTTCGCGGCGCTGGCGCGCATCCTGCTGGCGCCGGACGGCGAGACCTACCGCGTCAACACGCTGTCGACCTACAACGTGATCGAGGCGGCGACCCGGCTGGGTATTCCCAAGGTGATCTTCGCCTCGTCCGAGACGACCTACGGCGTGTGCTTCGCCGACGGCGAGCGGCGGCCCGACTACCTGCCGGTGGACGAGGATCATCCCACGGTGCCCGAGGACGCCTACGCCATGTCGAAGGTCGCCAACGAGGCCTGCGCGCAGGGCTTCCAGCGCCGCTCGGGCCTCGACGTCTACGGGCTGCGGATCAACAACGTGATCGAGCCGCACGAATACGCCCGCGACTTTCCCGGCTACGTGGCCGACCCGGAACGCCGGCTGCGCAACATCTTCGGCTATATCGACGTGCGCGACCTGGGCCAGATGGTGCTGCGCTGCCTGCAGACCGACGGGCTGGGCTACGAGGTGTTCAACGTCGCCAACGACGACACGTCGGTCGGCCTTCCGACCGACGAGCTGCTGCGCCGCTTCTATCCCGGGGTGCCGGTGCGCAGCGCGCTGGGGCAGTACGAGACGCTCTACTCGAACGCCAAGTCGCGCAACATGGTCGGCTTCGCCCCCGAGCACGGCTGGCGCGACGACATCGCCGGCGGGCGCTAGCGCCACCAGGCCCGGCGACGGGTCCGCGCGTGGCGGTCTTGCCGCCGCCCCGCGCGCGGCGTAAGCGGCTGTCATGGCGCTCGCTCCGCTCTCCTTTACCGGGCATGTCCGCTCGATCCTGTCGCTGGGTCTGCCGCTGGTCGGCGGGCACCTGGCGCAGTTCGCGATCGGGCTGACCGACACGGTGATGATCGGCTGGTACGGCGTGCCCGAGCTGGCGGCGCTGACGCTGGCGCACTCGTTCCTGTTCACGCTGGTCCTGTTCGGCGCGGGCTTCGGCTGGGCGGTGATGCCGATGGTCGCCACCTTCGCCGCGCGCGGGCAGGAGGTGATGATCCGCCGCGCCACGCGCATGGCGCTGTGGCTGTCGATCCTCTACTTCGTGCTGGTGATGCCGCTGGCGTGGTTCTCGGCGCCGATGCTGCGCGCGCTGGGGCAGACCGACGAGATCGCGCAGATGGCGCAGACCTACCTGCGGATCGCGGGCTGGGGAATGCTGCCGGCGCTGGGCGTCATGGTGCTGAAGAACTACCTCGCCGGGCTCGAGCACACGCGCATCGTGCTGTGGATCACGCTGGCGGCGGCCGTCGCCAACGCGCTGGCGAACTACGCGCTGATCTTCGGCAACTGGGGGGCGCCCGAGATGGGCATCGCGGGGGCGGCCACCGCGTCGGTGCTGTCGCACCTGACGGCGCTGGTCTTCGTGGTGCTCTACGCCGTGCGCAAGCTGCCCGAGCACCAGATCTTCGTCCGGTTCTGGCGCCCGGACGCCGAGATGTTCGCCAGCGTCGCGCGGCTGGGCATCCCGATCGGCATCACCACGCTGGCCGAGGTGATGCTGTTCGCGGGCTCGGCCGTGCTGATGGGCGCGCTGGGGGTGATCCCGCTGGCCGCGCACGGCATCGCGATCCAGGTGGCGACCGCGACGTTCATGGTCCAGATGGGCCTGTCGAACGCCGCCACCGTGCGGGCGGGCACCGCGCTGGGCCACGCGGACGCGGCGCACCTGGCGGCGGGCGCGCGGGCGGTGGTGGCGCTGAGCGTGGCGGCGGTGGCGGCGTCGATGGTGCTGTACTTCGGCATCCCCGAGACGCTGGTGGGCCTGTTCCTCGACCCCGACGAGCCCGACCGCGCCGCGATCATCGAGGCGGGGCGCGTGCTGCTGGTGATGGCGGCGCTGTTCCAGCTGGCGGACGCGCTGCAGGTGATCCATATCGGCCTGCTGCGCGGCCTGCAGGACACGCGCGTGCCGATGCTGATGGCGGCGCTGTCCTATTGGGGGATCGGCATCCCGGCCGCCTGGGCGCTGGGCCTGCCGCTGGGCCTGGGCGGCGTCGGCGTATGGGCGGGCCTCACGCTGGGGCTGGCGGTGGCGGCGGTGCTGCTGGGCTGGCGCTTCTGGTCGCGCGCCGTGCCGGGGCTGACGCGCGCCGCGCCAGGCGATCCGGTGCCCGGCCTCGACGTGCCGCTGCACGACTGAGCGTTCCGGCGGACGGCCCGCTTGCGCGTATCGGCGCGCGGGACTAGACGTGCCGGCCAACAAGCAAAGGGGATGCCGATGGGCTTTCGGATGGGAATCGTGGGGCTGCCGAACGTGGGCAAGTCGACGCTGTTCAACGCGCTGACCAGGACCGCCGCGGCGCAGGCGGCGAACTTTCCCTTCTGCACGATCGAGCCCAACGTGGGCGAGGTCGCGGTGCCGGACGCGCGGCTCGACACGCTGGCGGATCTCGCGAAATCCAAGCAGGTGATCCCGACGCGCATGACCTTCGTGGACATCGCGGGCCTGGTGAAGGGCGCGTCCAAGGGCGAGGGGCTGGGCAACCAGTTCCTGGCCAACATCCGCGAGGTCGACGCCATCGCCCACGTGCTGCGCTGCTTCGAGGACGAGGACGTCACGCACGTGGACGGCCGGGTCGACCCGGTGTCCGACGCCGAGACGATCGAGACCGAGCTGATGGTCGCCGATATCGAGAGCCTCGAGAAGCGGCTGCAGGGAATCGTGCGCAAGGTGCGCGGCGGCGACAAGGACGCGATCCAGCAGGAGCGCCTGATGAAGGACGCGCTGGCAGCCCTGGAACAGGGCCAGCCCGCGCGCACCGTCGCGGTGGATGCCGAGGATGCCAAGGCCTGGCGCATGCTGCAGCTGCTGACCGCCAAGCCGGTGCTGTATGTCTGCAACGTCGACGAGGCCGACGCGGCCGAGGGCAACGCGCTGTCCGAGGCCGTGGGCCGGATGGCCGCCGAGCAGGGCAACAGCCACGTGGTCATCAGCGCCAAGATCGAGGAAGAGATCAGCCAGCTCGACGACGACGAGGCGGCCGAGTTCCTGTCCGAGCTTGGGCTGGCCGAGGCGGGCCTCGACCGGTTGATCAAGGCCGGCTACGAACTGCTTGAATTGCAGACCTATTTCACCGTCGGCCCCAAGGAGGCGCGCGCCTGGACCATCCCGCGCGGCACCAAGGCGCCGCAGGCCGCGGGCGTGATCCACGGCGATTTCGAGCGCGGCTTCATCCGCGCCGAGACCATCGCCTACGACGATTTCGTCTCGCTCGGCGGCGAGCAGGCTGCCAAGGATTCGGGCAAGATGCGCGCCGAGGGCAAGGCCTACACCGTGCAGGACGGCGACGTGCTGCACTTCCTGTTCAACACCTGATCGCGGGCGGGGTCGGGGGCGCTGCCCCCGTCGCGCTGGCGCGCGACTCCCCCGGGATATTTCGGGACCAAAGAAGCGCGGGGCATGTGCGCGTGTCGTGCCGTCCGCTCAGAAGGCGCGGAAGGTGAGCGTGGTCAGCGTACGCTCGATCCCGTCGATGACCAGCAGGTTGTCGTTGATGTACTTGCCGATGTCGGCCTCGTCGGGAATGTACATCTTGAGCAGCAGGTCGTATTCGCCGCTGGTCGAGTAGAGTTCCGAGTGGATCTCGCGCAGGGCGATGTCGCCGGCTACGCGGTAGGCGGTGCCGGGCTTGCAGCGGATCTGGATGAAGACGCAGTTCATGGGGGCCTCGGGCTTTGGGGCGCCCGCTTGCGGGCGTTTGGCGGGACTTGCCCGACATGACCGCAAATCGGCGGCGGTTTCCAGCCCTCGTAGCTGTGTTCTCATTACGCCTGGAAATTGTGCAAACGGCGTGAAAGCGCCCATCGGGTGGGCGCGCCGCGCAGGCGGGCGGCTGTGCGCGGAACGCTTCGGGCCGGCGCGGCTTGTCCCACCGCGCGGCCCCGGTCTCTGATGAACCCCGAGCCGGTGACGCAGGAGAGAGCGCCATTCCCTACGATCGCAGCATGGACGGCGCGGCGGATCTGCACCGGCCGGTGCGGCGCCAGCGTGCGCGCGGCGCTGCGATGCTCGAGGCGCGCGCGGCGGCGGGGCGGACGCGGATCGCCGACCTGTCCATGTCCGGGTGTGCCAAGCTGCTGTTCCCGCGTCCGCGCGGCAATGCGCTGGATGCCGTGCTGCTGAACGCCTCGGGCGGGGTGACGGGCGGCGACCGGCTGTCGCTGGACGTGCATGCGGGGCCGGGCGCCGGGGTCGGCCTGACCACGCAGGCGGCCGAGCGGATCTACCGCGCGCCCGACACCGACGCCCCCGGCCGGGTCGAGACGACGCATGTGCTGGAACCCGGCGCGACGCTGCACTGGCTGCCGCAGGAGACGATCCTGTTCGACGGCGCGGCGCTGGACCGGCGGTTGCGGATCGACATGGCGGGCGACGCGCGCCTCGTCGCGTGCGAGGTGCTGGTCTTCGGCCGCGCGGCGATGGGCGAGCGGGTGCGCGCGCTGCGCCTGCGCGACCGGGTGGACCTGCGCCGCGACGGGCGCCTGGTCTTCGCCGACCGGCTGCGGCTGGAGGGTGACGCGGACGCGGCACTGGCGCGCGCTGGCGTGGCGGACGGCGCGGGGGCGATGGCCTCGGTCACCCTCGCCGCCCCCGGCGCGGGGGCGCGGATCGACGCGCTGCGCGCGCTGCTGCCCGCCACCGGGGGCGCCAGCGCCATCGACCCCGACGTGGTGTTCCTGCGCCTGCTGGGCGCCGACGGATTTGCCTTGCGTGCCGCGCTGATTCCTCTGCTGGAACGTCTGACCGAAACCGATCTTCCCCGACCCTGGATGTTGTGAGCCATGAACCTGACGCCCCGCGAAAAAGACAAGCTGCTGATCTCGATGGCCGCCGAGGTGGCGCGCCGGCGCCTGGCGCGCGGCGTCAAGCTGAACCACCCCGAGGCCGTCGCGTTGATCACGGACGCGGTGGTCGAAGGCGCGCGCGACGGCCGCAGCGTCGCCGAGATGATGCGCCTGGGTGCGCAGGTGGTCACGCGCGACCAATGCATGGAAGGGGTCCCCGAGATGATTCACGACGTTCAGGTCGAGGCGACGTTCCCGGACGGCACCAAGCTGGTGACCGTGCACGAGCCCATCCGATGAGCCGGCTGATCACCTCGGCCGCGCTGTTCGCGGCGCAGGCCCACCAGGGCCAGACCCGAAAGGACGGGGTGTCGCCTTACGTGAACCACGTGCTCGAGGTCGCCGACCTGGTGGCCTGGGCCGAGGCGGGCGAGATCGAGATCGCCGGCGCCCTGCTGCACGACGTGGTCGAGGACAGCGAGACCGGGATCGACGAGATCTCGCGCCGGTTCGGGCCGCGGGTGGCGCAGATCGTCGGCGGGCTGACCGACGACCCCGCCTGGGACGGGCTGCCGCGGGCCGAGAAGAAGGGCAGGCAGGCCGAGCACATGGCGCAGGCGACGCAATCGGTGCGGCTGATCAAGATCGCGGACCAGACCTCGAACCTGCGCGACCTGGTGCGGCTGCCCGAGGGCTGGAACCAGGCCGACGCCGCCGACTACATCGCCGGGGCCGAGCGCGTGGTGGATGCCTGCCGCGGCGCGAGCCCGTTCCTGGAAGTCACGTTCGACACCGCCGCCGCCGAGGCGATGCAGAAGATCGAGGAGTTTCCCGCATGATCCCCGGAGAGGTCCTTCCCGCCGACGGCCACATCACGCTCAACGAGGGGCGCGAGGCCATCACGCTGATGGTCGCCAACACCGGCGACCGCCCCGTGCAGGTCGGCAGCCACTACCATTTCGCCGAGGCGAACCCGGCGCTCGATTTCGACCGCACCGCTGCGCGGGGCATGCGGCTGGACATCGCGTCGGGCAGTGCCGTGCGGTTCGAGCCCGGCCAGCGGCGCGAGGTCACGCTGATCCCGGTGACCGGCGCGCGGCGCATCTACGGTTTCAACCAGGCCGTCATGGGCGACCTGGACCCGGCCTGAGCCGGACCACGCATACGGAGTATACCATGATCGACGTCTACGCCCCCTACCGGCTGTTCAACCAGAACCTGCGCGCGGGGATGATGATCTGGGACGTGCAGACGGTGATGGCCCTGCGCCTGATGGGGCTCGCCGGCGCCTGGACCATGCCGCCCGGAGAGGCCGTGCGCATGGTGACCGAGAAACCGCCCGCCTTCGCCAAGGCCTGGACCGCGTGGCAGACCGCCATGCTGTCGGGCCGCGGCATCGAGGCCGCCGGCAACGCCTTCAACGCGCCGCTGTCGCGCAAGGCGCGCGGCAACCGCCGCCGCCTGACCCGCGTGAAGACGCGGACCGGCCGCACCTGACCCACCGCGGGCGCCCGCGCCCCTGAACCCCGGGCGCCCGCCGCGCCACCCTGACGGAAGGACCGACCATGCCCGCCACGATCTCGCGCGCCGACTACGCCGCCATGTTCGGCCCCACCACCGGCGACCGGGTGCGCCTGGCTGACACCGACCTGGTGATCGAGGTCGAGCGCGACCACACCACCTACGGCGAAGAGGTTAAGTTCGGTGGCGGCAAGGTGATCCGCGACGGCATGGGGCAAAGCCAGGCCACGCGCGCGGACGGGGCCGTCGACACGGTCATCACCAACGCGCTGATCGTCGACTGGACCGGCATCTACAAGGCCGACGTGGGCCTGCGCGACGGGCGCATCCACAAGATCGGCAAGGCCGGAAACCCCGACACGCAGCCGGCGATCGACATCGTCGTCGGCCCGGGGACCGAGGTCATCGCCGCCGAGGGCAAGATCCTGACCGCGGGCGGGATCGACAGCCACATCCACTTCGTCTGCCCCCAGCAGATCGAGGACGCTCTGCATTCGGGCCTGACCACCATGCTGGGCGGCGGCACGGGCCCCGCGACGGGAACCATGGCCACCACGGTCACGCCGGGCTCGTGGCACCTGGGGCGGATGCTGCAGGCGGCGGACGCCTTCCCGATGAACCTGGCCTTCGCGGGCAAGGGCAACGCCTCGTTGCCCGGCGCGCTCGTCGAGCAAGTCAAGGCGGGGGCCTGCGCGCTGAAGCTGCACGAGGATTGGGGCACCACGCCCGGCGCCATCGATTGCTGCCTTTCGGTGGCCGACGACTGGGATGTGCAGGTGATGATCCACACGGATACGCTCAACGAATCCGGCTTCGTCGAGAACACGGTGAAGGCGATGAAGGGCCGGACGATCCACGCCTTCCACACCGAGGGTGCGGGCGGCGGACATGCCCCTGATATCATAAAGATATGCGGCGAAGCTCATGTGCTGCCTTCATCGACGAACCCGACCCGGCCGTTCACCGCGAACACGCTGGAAGAGCATTTCGACATGCTCATGGTGTGCCACCACCTCGACAAGTCGATCCCCGAGGACGTGGCCTTCGCCGAGAGCCGCATCCGGCGCGAGACCATCGCCGCCGAGGACATCCTGCACGACATGGGCGCGTTCTCGATCATCGCCTCCGACAGCCAGGCCATGGGCCGCGTGGGCGAGGTGCTGATCCGCACCTGGCAGACCGCCGACAAGATGAAGAAGCAGCGCGGGCGGCTGCCGGGCGAGACCGGGCAGAACGACAACCTGCGCGTGCGCCGCTACATCGCGAAATACACGATCAACCCGGCGATCGCGCACGGCTTCAGCCACGAGACCGGCAGCCTCGAGGAAGGCAAGCGCGCCGATTTGTGCCTGTGGGACCCGGCCTTCTTCGGCGTGAAGCCGCAGCTGGTGCTGATCGGCGGCACCATCGTCTGCGCGCAGATGGGCGATCCCAACGCCTCGATCCCGACTCCGCAGCCGGTCTATTCGCGGCCCATGTTCGGCGCCTATGGGCGCAGTGTCGAACGCTCGGCCGTGACCTTCGTGTCGGCCGCGGCGCAGGAGGAGGGCATCCGTGACACGCTGGGCCTGGCCAAGGACACGCTGGCCGTGCGCGACATCCGCGGCGTGACCAAGCGGGACCTGAAGCTCAACGACGCGCTGCCCAGGGTCGAGGTCGACCCCGAGACCTACGAGGTGCGCGCCGACGGCGAGCTGCTGACCTGCGAGCCTGCCGAGACGCTGCCGATGGCGCAGCGCTACTTCCTGTTCTGAGGGTATCATGCTGATCGCGCACATTTATCACCCGCACGCCCACGGCACGCCCACAGACCGGCTGGTGCTGGGCTACGAGGACCGGTTCCTGCGCCGCAAGGTGGTCACGCTGGCCTCGGGCGCGGGCCTGCTGGTGGATCTCGCGCAGACGACTTCGCTGGATCACGGCGGGGTGCTGGTCACCACCGAGGGCGACGAGATCGCCGTCGAGGCGGCGGCCGAGGCGCTGCTGGCGGTGCGGGGCCCGGATCTGGCGCGGCTGGCCTGGCATGTCGGCAACCGGCACACGCCCTGCGCGATCGAGCCGCAACGTCTGCTGATCCGGCCCGACCACGTGATGCGCGCCATGCTCGAACAGCTGGGCGCCGAGGTGACCGAGGTGACAGAGCCGTTCACGCCGGAGGGCGGCGCCTACGGGCACGGCCGCACGCACGGCCACGATCACTCGCACGTCCATGCCCATGCCGAGACGCACGGCGAGGCGCATGCGCATGCCCACGCGGCGGCGGTGGATCACGCGCATGAGCACTGACGCGCATCTGGTGCTGCACCAGCTGTTCTCGCCCGCCTTCCCGGTGGGGGCCTTCGCGTGGTCCCACGGGCTCGAGACCGCGGTGCAGGAGGGGCGCATAACCGACGCCGCGGGCGCCGAGGCCTGGCTGCGCGACGCGCTGGAGCATGGCGCGGGTTGGTCCGACGCGGTGCTCTGCGCGCAGGCGGCGGGCGGCGGCGACCTGGGCGAGCTGTCGGACCTTGCGCGTGCGCTGGCGCCGTCGCGCGAGCGTGCGGCCGAGACGCTGGAGCAGGGCGCGGCCTTCGCCGCCACCGTGCGCGCGGTGTTCGGCGCCCCGGTGCCCGACGCGGCCTACCCGGTGGCGGTAGGCGCCGCGCTCGACGCGCTGGACCTGCCGGTCGAGCACGGGCTGCGGCTGTTCCTGCAGGCCTTCGCGGCCAATCTCTGCGCCGCCTGCGTACGGCTTGTCCCGTTGGGCCAGACCGACGGGCAGCGCATCACCCGCGCGCTGCAGCCGCTCTGCGCGACGCTCGCCGCGCGGGCGCTGGCGGCGGATATCGATGACATCGGCGGCTTCGCGCCTGCGCTCGACATCGCGAGCCAGCGGCACGAGGCACTCTATTCCCGCATCTTCAGATCGTGACGGAGGCAGACATGCGATCCCCCAACGGACCCCTGCGCGTGGGCATCGGCGGCCCGGTGGGCGCCGGCAAGACCACGCTGACGGCGGCGCTTTGCACCGCGCTGCGCGACCGGCTGAGCATGGCGGTGGTGACCAACGATATCTACACGCGCGAGGACGCCGAGGCGCTGATGCGCCGGCAGGTGCTGCCGCTGGACCGCATCCGCGGCGTCGAGACCGGCGGCTGCCCGCATACCGCGATCCGCGAGGATGCCTCGATCAACCTCGCGGCCATCGCGCAGCTGAACGCGGATTTCCCCGACCTCGACCTGGTGCTGATCGAAAGCGGCGGCGACAACCTGTCGGCGACGTTCTCGCCGGAACTGGCGGACGTGACGATCTACGTGATCGACACCGCGGCCGGAGAGGATATCCCCCGCAAGGGCGGGCCGGCGATCACGCGGTCGGACATCCTGGTGGTGAACAAGACCGACCTCGCGCCGCATGTGGGCGCGTCGCTGGACGTGATGCGGCGCGATGCGGACCAGATGCGGCCCGACCGGCCGACGGTCTTCGCCGCGCTGCGCCACGGTGACGGCGTCGCGCCGGTGGTGGATCTGCTGACCCGCATCGGCGGGCTCGAGGTGGTCGCGGCTGCCGAGTGAGCTAGCCCAGGTGACGCCGCAGCAGGGCGGCGCGGTGGGCGAAGACCGTCTCGGAATCGAACCCCTCGCCGCAGGCGCGGGCGGCCGCCATCGCACCGGCCAGCGCAGTGCGGTCGGTGTCGAACGCCGCCAGCGCGCCTGCCATCGCGGCGGCGTCGCCCGCGTCGAAGAACCGGCCCGCGGCCGGGGCGCGGGACACGAGGTCGCGCGCAAAGGCGCCGTCATGGCCCAAGAGCGGCGTGCCCGAGACCAGAGCCTCGATCAGGCATCGGGGGCTTTCGGGCGTGCGGTGGCAGAACAGGAAGACATGCGCGTCGCGCAAGGCGCGCAGCACCGCGGCACGATCGGCGACGAAGCCGGGCAGGGCGACCGCATCCGACAGGCCCGCGCGCGCCAGCGCCGCCTGCATGGCCCGCCGCTCCGACCCGTCGCCGAGCCACGTGGCGTGGAAGGCGACGCCCCGGTCCTTCAGCGCGGCGAGCGTGGCGACCCAGTCGGTAGAACCCTTCATCGCCTCGATCCGGCCGGCATAGACGATGCGCAGCGGGCCGGTGCGCGCCTCGGCCTGCTTGGCGGCCAGCGCGTCCGCGCCGATCCGGTCGGACTTCTCGATCATGATGTCGTGCACCAGCTCGGCCACGCGGGCGAGAGGCGCGTAGGCCTGGTAGGTCTCGGCCCCGTGGAACAGGCCCAGCGTGGCGCGCGGGATCACGGCGCGTTCCAGCGCCGCCATGGGGCGCCAGTAGAGCCGCTTGCGCAGCCGCGCGCGCCATGTCCCGTCGCGCGTGCCGCGGCGCGTGACCTCGGATTCGACGCGGTCTGTCCAGATGGCGAAGCGACGGCCCTGCGCGCGCGCCTCGAACGCGGCGACGGCGCCCCAGTCGCCGAAGAGGCCGCCGATCGCGAAGCAGGGATAGTCGCAGGCGGCGATGAGCCGGCCGATCCGCGCGCGCGTCGGGCGGTAGACGCGCAGGAACTGGTCGGGCCGCCACGCGGTCGGCAGCGCGTGCAGCGTGAGGTTGGCGGGCAGGGAGGCGGCGCGCAGGTCGGTCCAGCCGGCGGGCGGCGGCATCCGGGCCACGGGCATCATCACGTCGGCATGCGCGAAATTCTCGGCCCAGCGGCGCAGGCCGACCAGGGCCTGATCCTCGACGAAGCGGCGACCGTCGTGGTCGAACAGCGAGACCGGCGCATAGACCAGCACCCGCCCTGTCGGTTTCGTCATCCCTGTCCCCGGTCCGCGGCACCCTGCCGTGGCGGACGCTAATCCGGCCGCCCGCGCGGGGCAACGGCGTAAAAAAGACCGCGCCGACGATGCGGCGCGGTCTGGGCAGGTCCGGGCGTGCGGCGGTCGGGCCGCCGTCATGCCGGGAGTTCAGGCCACCTTGCGGATGGGCTTCTTGTCTGCGCGGCCCATGAAGGTGTCGTGCAGCACCTTCACGGTCTTTTCGAAATCGTCGCGGCTGATGACGAACTGCGCGTCGACCGTGCGCGTCGTCTGGTGGGCCGAGATCACGTCGATCGTCGCCTCGCGGAGCGCACCGAGGCCGCGTTCCAGCACGTGAAGGCCGCGCAGGTCGCGCCCGATCACCGAGGCGATCGCCGTTGCGCGCACGTTGATCTCGGCGTTGGGATAGCGCTTGCCCAGGTCCTTCTCGAACTCGCGCACGCGCGACAGGGGCGCATCGACGTAGTGCGTGATCGTGTTGGCGTTGGTGACCTTCGACACGATGCGGATGTTGTGCCGCTTGAGCAGGTCCAGCGTCGCGGCGTCGTAGCCCTTCACGCCGACCATGTCCTGCTCGAAGAGCTCGACCGCGTAGGTTTCTAGACCGGTGACCATCTCGGCCACGCCCTGTTCGGCGGGGGCCTCGTCGATCAGCGTGCCGGGATCCTCGGGCTCGAACGCGTTGGTCACGCGCAGGGCGACCTCGGCCTGGCGCAGGGCCTTGGCGGCGGTCGGGTGGATCGCCTCCATGCCCATGTTGGCCAGCTGGTCGGCCACGTCGTAGTTGGTGTGGCCCAGCTTGCGCACGTTCTCGGCGCCGACCAGCTTGGGATCGGCCGAGGATAGGTGGAATTCCTTGTGGATGATCGCTTCGCGCGCGCCGGTCAGCGCCGCGATCTGGCTGAACGTGACCTCGGAATAGCCGCGGTCGAATTCAGCCATCAGCCCTTCGGAGCATTGCGCGTAGCCGGTGACGATCGGCATCTCCTTGGAGAAGTCAACGTCGGCGAGGCCGTCGAGGATGCGCTCTTCCAGCGTCATCTCGCGGTCGTCGCGCCAGCCCGAGAGGTCGATCAGCCGTGCGTCGACGTTGTGGCGGCGCAGCAGGGCGGTGGTGACGAAGGCGGAATGCGCCTCGCCCAGGCCCGACAGCAGTTCACGCGTCTTGCCCATGTGCTCGGACAGGCGGAAATGGCCGTAGGAGCACAGGCGCTGCAGGTCGATCAGGCACGAGCGCGCGCCCTCGATCCGCTCGCGCAGGAAATCGCGGGCCTCGGCGCGGTCGGCCGGGTGGTCCAGCACTGCCTCCTGCGCCTCGCGCATGGCGGCCTCGACGCGGGACAGCGCGCCATGCCAGCCGTGATCCTCGGTCTCGTCGGCGAAATGGGCGTAGACGCCGGCCTCGCCGGTCTTCTTGTGCTCCAGCAGCAGGTCGGTGATGCCACCGAAGGCGGAGACCACGAAGATGCGGTTGTAGTCGGGGTTGTCGACGCGGAAGAGCGGCTGCAGCAGCTCGGTCACGCGGGACATGGACGTGCCGCCGATCTTCTCGACAGTGTGCGAATGGGCGGACTTCTGGGCAGTCATGGAATTACTCCTGGGATGTGCTTGAGGGGGCGGGCGGGGGCGCGATGCCCCCGGCCTCTCAGCTCACCTCGTCGGGCGCGGCGTAGGAGCCGTCTTCGCGGTGCACTTCGGTGCCGGTGACCGGCGGGTTGAAGCAGCACGCCATCCACAGCTCTTCCTCGGCGCGCAGGGTGTGCTTGTCGTGCTCGTTGAGCGCGTACATGACCCCCGGCTTGATCTCGTGCGTCTCGCCGGTCTTGAGGTCGGTGATCGACCCCTTGCCCTGCATGCAGTAGACGCTTTCGAAGTGGTTCTTGTAGTGGAACGTGTGCTCCGAGCCGGCCTCGAGGACGGTGATGTGGAAGCTGAAACCCATCCCGTCGTTGGCCAGCAGCATGCGCACGCTGGTCCACTTGGCGTCGGCGACCACGCGGTCGCGCTCGTTCTTCGTGATCTGGTCGAAATCCCGGACGATCATTACCTGTTACTCCGCTGCCATCTTGTTCTTGGACATCACTTCGCGCGTCGCCTCGAGCAGGATGCCCAGGCCCTCGCGCAGAAGCGCGCTCGACGTGGTCAGCGGTGCCAGCACCTTGACCACCTCGTCGTGGGCGCCGGAGGTCTCGATAATCAGACCCTTCTCGAAGCAGCGCGCGCAGATGTCGCCGGCCAGCTCGCCGCCACCCACGTCGACGCCCTGCATCAGGCCGCGGCCCTTGAGGCTCGCGCCCTCGATCTCGTCCGCGACGGCCTGCAGGCCGCTGGTCAGCTGGACCGACTTCTCGGTCAGTTCCTTCTGGAACGCGTCGTCCTTCCAGAACTTCTCGATGGCGACGCGCGCCGTGACGAAGGCGTGCGTGTTGCCGCGGAAGGTGCCGTTGTGCTCGGCCGGTTTCCAGATGTCGTGCTCGGGCTTGAGCAGCAGCGCCGCGAAGGGCAGGCCCATGCCGCTGAACGACTTCGCCAGCGGGATCATGTCCGGCTCGATGCCCATCTCCTCGAACGAGAAGAAGGTGCCGGTGCGGCCGCAGCCGGCCTGGATGTCGTCGACGATCAGCATCGCGCCGTGTTCCTTGGCCAGGCGCGCGACGCCCTGCATGAATTCCTTGGACGCGGCGTTCAGGCCACCTTCGCCCTGCACGGGCTCGATGATGAACGCGGCCGGGGCATCGACGCCCGAGGACGGATTGCCCAGCATCTGCTCGATCAGCGACAGGCTGTCGAAGTCCGCGCCGAAGGCGCCCTCGAAAGGCATGTGCGTGGTGCCGCACAGGGGCGCGCCCGCGCCCGCGCGTTTGCCGGCGTTACCGGTGCAGGACAGCGCGCCCATGGTCATGCCGTGGAAGCCGTTGGTGAAGGCCACGATGTTGCGGCGGCCGGTGATCTTGCGCGCCAGCTTCATCGCCGCCTCGACGGCGTTGGTGCCGGTCGGGCCGGTCATCATGACCTTGTAGTCCATGTTCCGCGGCTTGAGGATGATGTCCTCGAACGCGGCCAGGAAAGCCTGCTTGGTCTCGGTGTGCATGTCGAGACCGTGGGTGATGCCGTCGGCCTGGATGTGCTCGATCAGCGCGGCCTGCATGTCGGGGTCGTTGTGGCCGTAGTTCAGCGACGAGCAGCCCGCCAGGAAGTCGATGTAGCGGTTGCCGTCGGTGTCCCACATCTCGGACCCCTTGGCGCGGTTGAAGCTGGTGGGGAAGCTGCGGCAGTAGCTGCGCGCTTCGGACTCACGTCGTGTGTAGATGCTCAGATCTTTGGGCATGATATGACCTTTCTCGGAATTGCGGGGGTGGCGATCAGGCGGCGCTTGAAATCGCGGCCGGCAGCGTGATCGTCACCATGTGTTCGGTGTCGTGCGCACCCTGGAAGTGGGTGTCGCGGGTGAAGTGCGCCTCGGAGTCGAGGAAACCGTCGTGCGAGCGCGCGAACTTCTTGAACAGACCCCAGGACGCGCCGTTGTCGGCGGTGATGGTGGTCCGCAGGCGGCGCACGTTCTTGCATTCGTCCCGCTCGAGCAGGGCGTTCAGCATGCGCTGGCCCAGCCCGCAGCCGCGCGCCTTCTCGGACACGGCGACCTGCCAGACGAAGACGGTGCTGTCGTCGTTGGGAAGCACGTAGCCGGAGACCCAGCCGACGATCTCGCGGTTCATCTCGGCCACGACGCAGGTGTCCCGGAAATGATCCGACTGCAGCAGGTTGCAGTACATCGAGTTCTCGTCGAGCGGCTTGCACTCCTTGATCAGCTCCCACACTTCGGCACCGTCCTCGCGGACGGGCTTGCGGAACGTGATCTGGCCTTCGGTGTCGACGCTGTGAAGCTTGCTCACGGGGTCACCTCGCTGTTTTGCTTTGCATGGCTAAGTATATACTTCGCCGCGGATACTTCAAGGTACTAAGCAATTTTCTTCCCCGAAAGTTCCATCGTGCCGATTTTCCTTTGAATACAGGGAATAACCGCCTATATCTAGTGTCTCATATACAAAAAAATAACGTAAGCCTAAGTGAAGCCAATGAATGATCTAGCCAGAAAGCCAAAGGACCAGGCGTCTTGTGAAGGCCCGCGCGGCCGGCTTAATGTCGGCTGGCCACAACTGGATCAGCCCATGGACCGCACCGACGACAGCCTCGTCGCCATCAGACGCATCCTGCGCGCGACCGAGCTTTACGGCCGTCGGCTGGCGCGCGATGCCGGCCTGACCGCCGTGCAGCTGCGCGTGCTGCAGATCGTGTGCGAGAAGGGGCACGCCAC
>NZ_JBELMH010000002.1:0-18407 GCF_042096055.1 Citreimonas sp.
CGCTTGGTCTAAGCGTCACGACGAACCCGCCCGGAGGGCCCCATGGTCGACATCGCGACCCGCGTCTGGAACCACAAGTGGAAGATCGACCCGATCGTCCGGTCGCTGATCGACACGGATTTCTACAAGTTGCTGATGTGCCAGTCGGTGTACCGCAACCGGCCCGACACGCATGTCACCTTCAGCCTGATCAACCGGTCCGACCACGTGCCGCTGGCGCGCCTGATCGACGAGGGAGAGCTGCGCGAGCAACTCGACCACATCCGGTCGCTGTCGCTGACGCGCGGCGAATCCACCTGGCTGCGCGGCAACACCTTCTATGGCCAGCGGCAGATGTTCCGCCCCGACTTCATGGAGTGGTTCGAGGGCCTGCGCCTGCCGCCCTACCATCTTGAACGGGTGGGCGATCAGTACGAGCTGACCTTCGAAGGCGCCTGGCCCGAGGTCATGCTGTGGGAGATCCCCGCGCTTGCCGTGCTTATGGAGTTGCGCGGTCGCGCGGTGCTGCACGACATGGGCCGGTTCGAGCTTCAGGTGCTCTACGCGCGCGCGATGACCAAGCTGTGGCAGAAGGTCGAACATCTGCGCACCGAGCCGGGCATCCGCATTGCCGATTTCGGCACGCGGCGGCGCCACAGCTTCCTGTGGCAGGACTGGTGCGTGCAGGCGATGCTGGAAGGTCTGGGCGAAAGCTTCGTCGGCACGTCGAACTGTTTGATTGCCAAGAACCGCGATCTCGAGGCGATCGGCACGAATGCGCACGAACTGCCCATGGTGCGTGCGGCGCTGGCGCAGGACGACGCGGCGCTGGCCCGGGCGCCTTACGACGTGCTCGCCGACTGGCACGAGGAGCATTCCGGCAACCTGCGCATCATCCTGCCCGACACCTACGGCACCGAGGGCTTCCTGCGCCACGCACCCGACTGGCTGGCCGGCTGGACCGGCATCCGCATCGACAGCGGCGACCCGGCCCAGGGCGCCGAGACCGCGATCCGCTGGTGGCGCGACCGCGGCGAGGATCCGCGCAAGAAGCTGGTGATCTTCTCGGACGGGCTGGACGAGGGGCGGATCGTCGATCTCTACCGCCGCTTCGCCGGGCGGGTGCGGGTGTCCTTCGGCTGGGGCACGCTGCTGACCAACGACTTCCGCGGGCTGGTCGAGAACGACCGCCTCGCCCCGTTCAGCCTGGTGTGCAAGGCGGTCTCCGCGAACGGGCGGCCGACTGTCAAGCTGTCGGACAATCCCAACAAGGCGATGGGTCCGGCGGACGAGATCGCGCGCTACAAGCGCGTCTTCGGCGTGGGCGCCCAGACGGCGATGGACGTCGAGGTCTGAGCCCGGAAAAAATCGACGCGTTGCCGCGCATTTGTCGTCTTTTCACAGCCTGCCCCGGCTAGTATGCACGGCCGGGTCGCAACGTGAGGTGCCGCATGTCCAGGATAGAACCCCAGCCGGGCATCATGCAGATCGCGCTCTACGAGGGCGGCAAGAGCCGAATCGAGGGCATGTCCAACGTCGTAAAGCTGAGCTCGAACGAGAACCCGTTCGGCCCCAGCCCCGCGGCGCAGGAGGCAGTCAAACGCACCCTACACGAGATGCACCGCTATCCGTCGACCGACCACGCCGAGCTGCGCGCCGCCATCGCCGATGTGCACGGGCTCGACGCCGACCGCATCATCTGCGGCGTCGGCAGCGACGAGGTGCTGGCCATGCTGTGCCACGCCTATGCCGGGCCGGAGACCGAGGTGATCCACACGGAACACGGCTTCGCGCTGTACCGGATCGGCGCTTTGGCCGCCGGCGCGAAGCCGATCGAGGTGCCCGAGCGCGAGCGCGTCACCGACGTCGACTCGATCCTCGCCGCCTGCACCGACGCGACGCGGCTGGTCTTCATCGCGAACCCGAACAACCCGACTGGCACCATGATCGGCATGGCCGAGATCGAGCGCCTGGCCGAGAACCTGCCCGAGCAGGCGCTGCTTGTGCTCGACGGCGCCTACGCCGAATACGTCGACAGCTACGACGGCGGCGCCCGTCTGGTCGAGGCGCGCGAGAACGTGGTGATGACGCGCACGTTCTCGAAGCTCTACGGCCTGGGCGGGATGCGCGTCGGCTGGGGCTACGGGCCCAAAGCGGTGATCGACGTGCTCAACCGCGTGCGCGGGCCGTTCAACCTGTCGCTGGCCGCGCTCGCGGCGGCCGAGGCCGCGATCCGCGATACCGCCTACGTGGAAAAATCTCGTGGCGAAAACGCCCGCCTGCGCACCTGGCTGTCCGGTGCGCTGGCCGAACACGGCGTGCCCTGCGACACGTCCATGGCGAACTTCGTGCTCGCCCGTTTCGCCGATGCCGACGAGGCCGGCGCCTGCGACGCCTACCTGCAGACGCAGGGCCTGATCGTGCGGCGGGTCACCGGCTACAAGCTGCCCAACGCGCTGCGCATCACCGTCGGCGACGAGCCGTCGTGCCGCCGCGTCGCGCACTGCATCGGGCAGTTCAAGGCAGGCGCCCGATGAGTTATCCGCGCGTCGCGCTGATCGGGCTGGGGCTGATCGCGTCGTCCATGTTCTGGGCGATGCGACGGGCCGGACTGGCGGGCGACGTCACCGGCTATGCCCGCTCGCCCGAGACGCGCGAGACCGCGCGCCGGATCGGCTTGTGCGACACGGTCTGCGACAGCGCGGCCGAGGCCGTGGCCGGCGCCGATCTCGTTGTCTTGGCCACCCCGGTGGGCGTGATGGGCCAGGTCGCGGCCGAGATCGCGCCTTACCTGAAGCCGGGCGCCACGGTGATCGACGTGGGTTCGGTCAAGAAGACGGTGATCGCCGAGGTCGCGCCGCACATCCCCGACGGCGTGCACTTCATTCCCTGCCACCCGATGGCCGGGACCGAGCATTCCGGCCCCGAGGCGGGCTTTTCCACGCTCTTCGACAACCGCTGGTGCCTGATCGTGCCGATCGAGGGCACCGACGAGACCGCCGCCGCCAGGCTCGAATCCTATTGGCAGGCGCTGGGCGCCAACACCGAGCGCATGGATGCCGAGCATCACGACATGGTCTGCGCGGTGGTCAGCCACATCCCGCACCTGATCGCCTACACGATGGTCGGCGTCGCGGACGACCTGCGCCGCGTCAGCGATCAGGAAGTGATCAAGTTCTCGGCCGCCGGTTTTCGCGACTTCACGCGCATCGCGGCCAGCGACCCGACCATGTGGCGCGACGTGTTCCTGACCAACAAGGACGCCACCATCGAGATGCTCGGCCGCTTCACCGAGGAGCTGTTCGCGCTGCAACGCGCGATCCGCACCGGTGACGGTGAGCAGCTTCACGCCTATTTCACCCGCACGCGCTCGATCCGGCGTGGCATTCTTCAGGCCGGTCAGGATACTGACAAACCTGATTTCGGACGGGCGAAGGTCGAACGATGAGATTTCCTGCACTCGCGGCCTGCGCCGTGCTTCTCGTGGCCTGCGGTGGCGATGACGACCGGTCCAGCGGTCGCGGCGGGTTGTGCGGCGATCCCCGTCTTCAGGGCGAAGTGGTGGGGCGCGTGCCGGGCGAACTGCCGGGCTGCGGTATCCCCGACGCGGTGCGGCTGACGGCCGTCTCAGGCGTGACGCTGAGCCAGGGCGCGCTGGTCGACTGCCCTACGGCCCGGAAGTTCGCGGATTGGGTCGATCGCGGCGCGAAACCGGCGGTCGGCGGGCGTGGCGGCGGCATCGAGCGGCTGCAGATCGCCGCCCATTATTCCTGCCGCCGGCGCAATCACCGGCCCGACGCGCCGGTCAGCGAGCACGGCAAGGGCAAGGCGATCGACATCTCGGGCATCACTCTTGAGAACGGCGAGACGATGACCGTGCTCGACGATTGGGGGCGCGGCGGGTTCGGCCGCGCGCTGAAGCGGATGCACGGCGCAGCCTGCGGCCCGTTCGGCACCGTGCTGGGCCCCGGAAGCGACGCGTTGCACCGCGACCACTTCCACTTCGACACAGCGCGGCACGGCAACGGACTCTACTGTCGCTGAGCCGACGTTAACCACGATTCGCGTCGCTTGGGGCGGGCGTGCTGCTAGCTGCACCCTTGAGGAAACAAAGCGTCGCGCGACGGCGCATTGAAAACCGCGCCGTGCCTTTCGTTAGGATTGTGGCGATTTTATTTGCCCGCCGCCGCGGTTTCGCCCAGATTGGCTTGGACAGCGGCGCTGCAGGTGCCGCACCGACCGGAATACTCTCTCACTCTCTGTGCACCCCAGGGTGCAACTCTCTCGGCGTCCGCGGACGCTCGTGAAACGGGGCGGCTTCTCACCGCCCCGTTTCTCATTTTAAGGATTTTTCCGCGTCTCAGCTGTTGCCGGGCAGACCGGTCAAGGCGCTAATCATCGCGCGGGCACTGTCCGAGTCCCATTCGGCATCGCCACGCAGCCGCGCGACCTCTTGCCCCTCGGGGTTCAGGATCACCGTGACCGGCAGCCCCAGCACGCCCATCTCGCGCGCCAGGGTCGAGCCTTCGTCGCGGTGCAGCGGCAGGTGCTGCACGCCGATCTCCTCGAAGAAGGCCTGCATCGCCTGCGGAGGATTGCGCGTAGTCGCGATGGTCACGACCTCGAAGTCATCGCCGCCGAACTCGTCCTGCAGCGCGTCGAGCATGGGCATCTCCTTGCGACACGGCGCGCACCAAGTGGCCCAGAAGTTCACCACCGTCCACTTGCCCTGCCAATCCGACAGGTTCAGAGGTTCGCCCTCGAACGTTGTGAAATCGGACGTGCCGGCGGGCTGCGGTTCCTCGTGGAAGACCAGCTTCTTCATGCTGCCCGACAGCGCGTCCTGCGCCGCCGCGATGTCGGCCGTGGCCGGGTTTGCAAGCATGATCGCCGCGGTATAGATCAGCGCGAGCCCTGTCCGTTTCATCGTCCCTCCGAAGGATCATTTCATGTCCAGCTCTTCCTCGAACCAGATGTGGGGCGGCCGCTTCGCCGATGCGCCGGACGCGATCATGGAGGCGATCAATGCCTCGATCGGGTTCGACAAGCGGCTGGCGGCACAGGACATCGCCGGGTCGAGGGCCCACGCCGCGATGCTGGCGGCGCAAGGCATCATCACAGATAGCGACGCGGGCGCGATCCGGGAAGGCTTGCTCACGGTGCTGTCAGAGATCGAGGGCGGCACGTTCGAGTTCTCGACCAAGCTGGAAGACATCCACATGAACGTGGAATCCCGCCTGAAGGAGGTCATCGGCGACCCGGCAGGCCGGTTGCACACGGGCCGGTCGCGCAACGACCAGGTGGCGACCGACTTCCGGCTGTGGGTGCGCGACCAGCTCGACATGGCCGACGCGTCGCTGACAGCGCTGATGCGGGCGCTGCTGGCGCAGGCCGAGGCGGGCGCGGATTGGGTCATGCCCGGCTTCACGCACCTGCAGACCGCGCAGCCGGTGACCTGGGGCCACCACATGCTGGCCTATGTCGAGATGTTCGGCCGCGACCGGGACCGCGTGCGCGACGCCCGCAGGCGGATGAACGAAAGCCCGCTGGGCGCCGCGGCATTGGCCGGCACCGGTTTCCCGATCGACCGGCACATGACGGCCAAGGCGCTGGGCTTCGACCGCCCGATGGCCAATTCGCTGGACGCCGTGTCGTCGCGCGACTTCGCGCTGGAATTCCTGTCGGTCGCGTCGATTAGCGCGATGCACCTGTCGCGCCTTGCCGAGGAGCTGGTGATCTGGTCGTCCGCGCAGTTTCGCTTCGTCGCGCTGTCCGACAAGTTCTCGACCGGATCCAGCATCATGCCGCAGAAGAAGAACCCCGACGCGGCCGAGCTGATCCGCGCCAAGATCGGGCGCATCTTCGGCGCGAACGTGGCGCTGATGATGGTGATGAAGGGCCTGCCGCTGGCCTATTCCAAGGACATGCAGGAGGACAAGGAACAGGTCTTCGACGCCGCCGACAACTGGCTGCTGGCGCTTGCCGCGATGGAGGGCATGGTCGGCGACATGAAGGCGAACGTCTCCGCGCTGGAATCCGCCGCAGCACACGGGTTTTCGACCGCGACCGACCTCGCCGATTGGCTGGTGCGCGAAACCGGGCTACCTTTCCGCGACGCGCACCACGTCACCGGTGCGCTGGTCGCCAAGGCCGAGGCCAAGGGCTGCGACCTGCCCGACCTGAGCCTGGAGGAGATGAAGGCCGTGCACGAGTCCATCGACGAGACCGTCTTCGACGTGCTGGGCGTTCACAATTCCGTCGCCTCGCGCACCAGCTTCGGCGGCACCGCCCCGGTTCGCGTGCGCGAACAGGTCGCCCGCTGGAAAGAGGCGCTGGCATGAAACCCCTTCTGATCCTGGCGCTTCTGGGGCTTGCCGCCTGCGGCGCCGATGGCGAGCCTGTGCGGCCCGAGGCGCGCTCCACCGTGACGCTGAGCAACAAGGGCATGGGCGTGTCCACCGCGGTGCGCGTCCGCAAGGGGCCGTTCACGCTGGGCGTCGGCCTATGACGCTGCGCCGGCTCTGGCTGGCGCTGGCGCTGTGGGGCGCCGTGCACCCGATGTACTGGTTCATCACCTACATGGCCGCCAACGGCTGGAGCCTGTCGGCCCTGATCGACGCCTGGTACGTCAATGCCAGCACGACCGGTCTGGTCTGGGACCTGACCATCGCAGCGATCACGCTGACCGTCTGGATCGTGGCCGAGACGGTGCGCCGCAAGAACTGGCGCGGGTTGCTGGCGATCCCGGCGATCTACTGCATCGGGGTCAGCTGCGGCTTGCCGCTCTACCTCTACCTTCGGGGCCGCGGCCGCTGAGCCGCGACCGCGTGGCGCTGGAAACCACGCCGCCGCTGCGGTAAGCGGGCGCAGCCCCTGCGACGCGGAGACCGTCTTGGACCATTTCCTTTACCGTGACGGCGTGCTGCACGCCGAGGACGTCCCCGTGCCCGAGATCGCCGCCTCGGTGGGCACGCCGTTCTACCTGTACTCGACCGCCACGCTGCTGCGCCATTTTCGTCTGTTTGACGAGGCGTTGGCCTGGGGGCCGCACCTGGTCTGCTACGCGATGAAGGCGGCGTCGAACCAGGCGATCCTGCGCACGCTGGCGGCCGAGGGCGCGGGCATGGACGTGGTCTCGGGCGGGGAATACGCGCGGGCGAAGGCGGCCGGCGTCCCGGGCGAGCGCATCGTCTTTTCGGGCGTCGGCAAGACCGGGGCCGAGATTCGCGCGGCGCTCGACGGAGGGCTGCGCCAGTTCAACGTCGAATCCGAGCCCGAGATGCAGGCGATTTCCGAGATCGCCGCGTCGATGGGCACCACCGTTCCGATCACGGTGCGCGTGAATCCGGATGTCGACGCGAAGACGCACGCCAAGATCGCCACCGGCAAGTCCGAGAACAAGTTCGGTATCCCGATCGCCCGCGCGCGCGAGGTCTATGCCCATGCCGCGCGCCTGCCCGGGCTGCAGGTCGTGGGCATCGACGTGCATATCGGCAGCCAGCTGACCGAGCTCGCACCGTTCGAGGCCGCCTATCGCAAGGTCGCCGACCTGACCGAGGCGCTGCGCGCCGACGGCCATGCGATCGACCGGCTGGACCTTGGCGGCGGCCTCGGCATCCCCTACGCGCGCAGCAACGAGGCGCCACCGTTGCCGTCGGATTACGGCGACCTGATCCGACGGACCGTCGGCCATCTGGGCTGCGAGGTCGAGATCGAGCCCGGCCGCCTGATCATCGGTAACGCGGGCATCCTCGTGTCGAAGGTGATCTACCTGAAGGAAGGCGAGGGGCGCGATTTCCTGATCCTCGACGGCGCGATGAACGACCTGATCCGCCCGGCGATGTACGATGCCTACCACGACATCGACCCTGTCATCGAACCCGCCCCAGCGGCCGAGACGCGGCCCTACGACGTGGTCGGCCCGGTCTGCGAATCCGGCGACACTTTCGCCAAGGCGCGCCAGATGCCCCCCGTGGTGGCGGGCGATCTGGTGGCCTTCCGCTCGGCCGGGGCATACGGCGCCGTGATGGCCAGCGAATACAACACGCGCCCGCTGGTGCCTGAGGTTCTGGTGCACGGCGATCAATTCTCGGTCATCCGGGCGCGACCGTCCTTTGACGAAATCATCTCACGCGATACCATCCCTCCATGGTTGTAGGGGTGCGCTCCTGCGCCGGATGAAAGGCGCGTGCCCCGGCACGACCCAGCCAGGAGCGATGTTTTGGCACAGCACGACACCGATCCCGCGACGATTCTCGGACAGATTCGCTGGCCTCTGCGGCTGACGCGGCTCGGCATGACGGCGGAACGTGGCGTGCGCGCCTTTTGGCCGCTGTGGTCCGTGATCATCGCCACGCTCGCCGTGCTGATGCTGGGCCTGCAGGATCTCGTATCGGTCGAATGGGTGTGGGGCGCCGGTCTGGTCGCCGCCGTTCTGGGCCTCTGCTCGCTGGTCTACGGCGTGCGGCGGTTCCGCCTGCCGCCGGAAGAGGCCGCGCTGGCCCGCCTCGACAATTCGCTGAAGGGCCATCCGATCCAGGCGGCGCTCGACCGGCAGGCGGTCGGGGCCACGGATACCGCGTCGCTGGCGGTCTGGCACGCGCACCAGCAGCGCATGCGCGACCGCCTCGCCGCCGCCCGCGCGGTCGAACCCGACTTGCGCGTGGCGTCGTCGGACCCGTTCGCGCTGCGCTACGTCGCGCTCGTGGCGCTGTCGGTGGCGATCCTGTTCGGCTCGCTCATGCGGGTTCAGTCGGTGACGACCATGGGCGCGGGCGGCCCGGACCTGGCGCAAGGCCCCGCGTGGGAAGGCTGGATAGAGCCGCCTTCGTACACCCAGCTGCCGTCGGTCTACCTCAACGACATCACCGCGCCGGGGCTGGACGTGCCCGAGGGCGCGCAGATCACGTTGCGCATGTACGGCGAGGTCGGCGCGCTGAGCGTATCCGAGACCGTGTCGGGAACCGGCGAGACCGGGGTCGATCCGACCGAGACCGCGCAGGATTTCGAGGTCGTGCAGTCGGGCGAACTGGCCATCGACGGGCAGGGCGGCCGGGTCTGGCAGGTGGCGATGATCCCCGACCAGGCGCCCGAAGTCGCACGCGACGGCGAGATCGAGACCACCTACGAAGGCGAAAGCCGCATCCCCTTCACCGCCACCGACGATCACGGCGTCGTGGCCGGCAACGCGCGGTTCACGCTGGCGCTGGACGAGGTCGACCGCCGCTACGGCCGCGAGATCGCGCCCGAATCGCGCCCCGCGCTCGAGGTGCCGCTGCCGATGCCTGTCGCCGGCGACCGGTCGGACTTTTCCGAACTGCTGATCGAGAATTACTCGCTTCATCCCTGGGCCAACCTGCCCGTACGGCTGGAACTGCAGGTCGAGGACGACCGCGGCCAGACGGCCCTGTCGCAGGTCGAGGTGCTGGACCTGCCCGGGCGCAACTTCTTCGACCCGGTCGCCTCGGCGCTGGTCGAGCAGCGCCAGGCGCTGCTGTGGAACCGGCAGAATGCGCGCGACGTGGCGCAGATCGTGCGCACGATCCTGCACCGCCCCGATTCGCTGTTCCGCGACGAGGCTCAGGCCGAAACGCTGCGCGGCATCCTCGCCAGCCTCGAAGAGGCCGTGCCCGAAGGGCTGACCGACCAGCAGCAGGCCGATCTGGCGCAGGCGCTGTGGGACCTCGCGCTCGATCTCGAAGAGGGCGACCTTGACGACGCGCGCGAACGCATGCAGCGCGCGCAGGAACGCCTGCAGGAGGCGATGCGCAACGGCGCCTCGGAGGACGAGATCGCCGAGCTGATGCAGGAACTGCGCGAGGCGACCGACGATTACCTGCGCCAGCTTGCGCGCGAACAGCAGCGCGAGCGCGAGCAGAACGGCGACATGGCCCAACAGGGCGACCCGCAGAACATGATGGAGATGTCGCAGAACGACCTGCAGCGCATGATGGATCGCATCCAAGAGCTGATGGAGCAGGGCCGCATGGCCGAAGCGCAGGAAGCGCTCGAGCAGCTTCAGCGGATGATGGAGAACATGCAGATCACCGAAGGCCAGGGCGGCCAAGGCCAAAGTCCGGGCGAGCAGGCGATGGAGGGCCTGTCCGAGACCCTGCGTGAACAGCAGGGTCTGTCCGACGAGGCGTTCCGCGATCTGCAGGAACAGTTCAATCCCGGCCAGCAGGGGCAACAGGGCCAGCAAAGCCAGCAGGGGCAGGGGCAACAGCAGGGGCAGGGCCAGCAGCCCGGCCAAGGGCAACAACCCGGCCAGCAGCCGGGGCAGGGCCAAGGTCAGGGGCAGGGGCAGGGGCAGGGGCAGGCCGAGAATGGCCAGTCGTTGGAAGAAAGCCTCGCCGATCGACAACGCGCGCTGCGCGACGAGCTGTCGCGCCAGCGGCGCAACCTGCCCGGACAGGGCACCGCGGAAGGTGACGAGGCGGCAGAGGCGCTCGGCCGCGCCGAAGGCGCAATGGACGACGCCGAACAAGCGCTGCGCGACGGCGACCTGCCGGGTGCGATCTCGGAACAATCCGAGGCGATGGAGGCGCTGCGCGAAGGGATGCGCAGCCTCGGCGAGGCGATGGCGCAACAGCAGCAGCAGGGCGGCCAGGGCGAGCAGGGCATGGCCGACGGCGGCAATCCCGGCGAGCGTCGCGACCCTCTGGGCCGCAACCCGGGCGCGAACGGCCAGACGGGCACCGACGAAGGCCTGCTGCAGGGCGAGGACGTCTACCGCCGCGCGCGCGAGTTGCTGGACGAGATCCGCCGCCGCACGGGCGATGCCGAACGCCCGACGGCCGAGTTGGAATATCTGGAGCGGCTGCTGGAGCGGTTCTGACGCCGTCGAAGGCGTCGATCGCGTTCGTTACGAACCGGAGCGCGCGAGCGCGCACAGATGCCGAGCCACCCGCCTCCGGCCGGTGGCTCGGGTTCCTCCGCCGCCATCGTCGGCAAGGGCGAGGAGCGGCAAGTGAAAGGCCGGCGTGGGCGGCGCGTCCCGCCTCAGCCGTCGGGGTCGACACGCCCGCGCATCGCCTTGACCTCGCCGCGAACCTTCTTGGCCTTGAGGCGGCGTTTCTTTGCCCCGAGCGTCGGCTTCGTCGGGATGCGCCTCTTGGGCTTCTCGGTCGCGTTCACGATCAATTCGGCCAGCCGGTCGCGCGCGATCTCGCGGTTGCGGGCCTGGCTGCGCGTCTCGTCCACTTGCAGGACCAGCGCGCCCTCCTTGGTCCAGCGCCGGCCGGCCAGCCGCCGCAGTCGCGCCTTGACCGGTCCGGGCAGGTTGGGCGAGCGGTCGGCCTCGAACCGCAGCTCGACGGCCGAGGAGACCTTGTTCACGTTCTGCCCGCCCGGCCCCGAGGACCGGATGAACTGTTCCGTGATCTCCCAGTCCTCGATGGCGATGGTCGGCGTGATCCTGAGCATGCGACGACCTTAGAGGATTGCGCGGCGCGGAAAAGGGGAGGCCGGGTGCTGCAACTGAAAAGGGCCGCCCTGAACGGACGGCCCTTCGAGAATTCGGAGGCGAGTGCCGGAACGGCCCATGCCAAATCGGTTCGTCTTGACCAGGGGGCTGCCCCTAGATCGCGATCCCCCGCTTTGTTCCGACACCTTTCTCCAATGCTTCTCTCGACACTGGATCACCTCCTTTCATTGTTGAAACACACCCCGAGGCTGCCACGGTCCGGCCCTTACTCAAAGCGTTTTCTTGCGTCGTTTGCCTAAAATCAGACGGGACGCACAGGTTGCAGGCGCGCGACGATCAGGCGGAAGGGGATCAGGGCCACCAGCGCGATCGCCAGCTTGACGCCCCAGTCGGCCACCGCCAGCGACACCCAGAGCGGCACCATCGGCCCGACGCCCAGAAGCGGCAGGACCTCTCCGGCCCAGGATACGTCGTTGGCGGGTTCGATCGCGGTCAGCGCGCCCGAGAAGGCAATGGTGAAGAACAGAGCCGTGTCCACGGACGAGCCGATCAGCGACGACGCCAGCGGCGCCGCCCACCAGCGGCGGTCGCGCAGCCGGTCGAAGATCGAGACGTCCAGCAGCTGCGCCGTCAGGAACGCGACGCCGGACCCGATAGCGACCCGCAGCGTCACGGCGGGGTAGGTATAGCCGTCGCCCTGCAGCATGATCTGCGTGCCGATCAACGAGCACAGGACACCGACCAGGAAGCCGGCGAAGACGACCTTGCGGGCGGCCCGCGGGCCGTAGAGACGGTTCATCAGGTCGGTGACCAGGAACGCAAGCGGATAGGTGAACGCCCCCCAGGTCAGCCACTGGCCGAACAGGAACTGGACGAGGATGTTCGAGGCCAGCACGATGGCGGCCATGGCAAGGATGCCGGGAAGATGTGCGCGTGTCATGAATGGACCCGTTTTTGCAAGGTTGCGGGGACTTGGCCCGGCCGCGTGCCGGACGTGCGCGCCTTAGCGCCTGGCCTCGCGCGGCGCAAGGGCGCCCGGCATCCGATACTCGACGAACTGGGTTTCCTGCAGCCTGAACTCGTTGTCGTCCGAGATCATGGTCAGCGTGATCGCGCCCGTTCCGTCGCGCCAGACCGCCAGCCCCTCGAGATTGTCGTGCCGGCGTAGCGGCGAGGTCAGCAGCACGGTCTCGTCCTCCAGCCCGTCGGCGCCGACGACGAAGCGGCGCACGCGGCTGCGAAAGCCGATGCCCATGAACGCGCGTTCGAGCACATACAGGCGCCCGTCCGGGCCGATCTCTGCGCCGACCGGCAGGAAGAAGATTCCGCGCCGTGGCAGCGTCAGGCGGTCGTCCCAGCCCTGCGCGGTGCGGCGCCAGACGGTGAAATCGCCCATCCAGCGCACCGATTGCTCGGCGATGGTGTAGAGCGTGCCGTCCGCGTCAACGGTCAGCGCCTCGAGCCCGCGGTTCGCGGCGAACCTGACGAAGGCGGCGGGCGCGTCGACCGTCCGGGCGGCAATCTCTCTGGGCGGGTAGGCCCAGATGCGGTGGTTGCCCTCGAACGACACGAACACGGTGCCGTCGCGGCCACGCGCGATCCCCTCGGCATCGACCTGCTGCACCTTGGTGATCCGGCCATCGGTGTCCCGCAGCCGGCGGGCGGAGGCGTCGCGGATCTCGGTGATGCGGCCGTCCTCGCGGTGCAGGATGCCCTCGACCCGGTAGCCGCGATCCGTCACGGCCAGGAACTGCGTCCCGTCGGCCGACAGCGTCAGCCCCGAGAATCCGCCCAGGCCGTGGTCCTCGCGCGGCCAGACCGCGGTCTGCAGATGCTCGGCCTGCGGCCGGTCCTGCGCCAGGGCGGCGAGGCCGAGGCCTGCGGCCGCCAGCAGCAGGACAAGCGCCGGTCGCAGGCGCGCGGGGAAGAACGGCATGGCTCCGGTGACTCAGTCGGCGGCGAGAACCGCGGCGCACTGGCGCGGCAGGTCGGCCATCGTCAGTTCGCGCTTGGGCGCGGGCGGCGGCGCGTCCGGATCGGCTGGCGGCGGGTTGAGGATGTTGTTCACCCAGGCCTGCGCATCGGCGCAGCCGTCGCCCGGCGGGGGCGGTGCCTGGTCGACGCAGCCCTCGGCGCCGCGCGGGCAGTTCAGGCGCACGTGGAAATGGTAGTGGTGGCCGTACCAGGGCCGGATCTTGGCCAGCCAGTCGCGGTTGCCGGTCTCCTCGGCGCACATGCGGACCTTGGCGGCGGGGAAGACGAAGATGCGCGCGACGCGCGGGTCGCTGGCGGCGGCCTTCATGATCTCGTGGTGCTGGCGGGTCCAGTTGTCGTTGGTGTAGGCGCCGTTGGCCCGCTGCAGCGAAATCGACGAGATGCTCTCGCGCTCGGCGCGCGACAGCGACAGGTCGGTCGCGGGCAGCATCCAGATGTCGGCGTCCAGACCGACTTGGTGGCTCGCGTGGCCGGTCAGCATCGGGCCGCCGCGCGGCTGGCTGAGGTCACCGACATACAGCCCGTTCCAGCCCGGCTGGCGCGCCGCGGCGCGGGACAGGTCGCCGAGGTAGTCGATCAGCTCGGGATGGCCCCAGTTGCGGTTGCGCGACAGGCGCATCGCCTGCCATGTCGGGCCGGTCTCGGGCAGCTGCTCGGCCCCGGCCAGGCAGCCCTTGGAGTAGCTTCCCAGCGGCTCGGCGCGCTGGCCGGATGCGGCGGGCACGGTGCCGAACAGCTGCTTGGCCTCGCGCGTGGACAGCACCGGGTCGAGCGGGGCCGAAACCTCGGGGACGCGGGGGGCGGACCCGCACGCGGCAAGCGCCAGCGACAGGCAGAGAAGGGCGGGGCGGATCATCGAATGCGGTCTCCAGCAGGGTCGGTCCACCGTAGCAGAAACAACCCGAGCGCGAAAAGCGCGATCACGGGCACAAAGCCCAACTGGTTGCTCTGCGTCCAGGCCGTCGCCACCGTGATCAGCGCCGGCGCCAGGAAGGCCGTGGCGCGCCCGGTCAGCGCAAACAGGCCGAAACCCTCGGCGGGCTTGCAGGGGTCGATGTGGCGCACCATCAGCGACCGCGAGGACGAATACAGCGCGCCGCCCGTGCCCCCGATGATCGCGCCGCAGATGTAGAAGACGATGTCCGGCACCGACGATCCGGCCGCGAGCGGCAGGCCCAGCAGCGACTCGCGGCTCATGCCGACGATCACGACGCAGACGGCGATCAGCAGCCAGACGCATGTCAGGATCACCGGCTTCGGGCCGAAGCGTTGGTCGGCCATGCCGCCCACCCAGGACAGGATGGCCGCCGCGATCGCCGCGATGATGCCGAAGACGCCGATCTGGACGATCTCCCAGTCCAGCACGAGCGCCGCGTAGACGCCACCGTAGGAATAGAGCGCGGTCAGCGCGTCGCGGTAGAACATCGAGCCCAGCAGGAAACTGCTGAAGCTGGGTCGCCGCGCCGCACCCCGGATCGTGGTCCCGAGTTCCGCGAACACCATGCGCAGCGTCGGGCGAGCCATGCGCGGCACCGCCGGGTCGCGGCACCACAGCACGTAGGGCACCATGAACAGCGCGAACCACAGCGCGATGAACGGACCCACGGCACGGGTTCCCTCGCGCGCGGCGGGGTCCAGCCCGAAGGCCGGCGGCAGGCCGATCAGCGTTGTGCCGCCCTCGTTCTCGGCGAAGAACAGCAGCATGACGAACAGCGACGCGACCCCGCCCCAGTAGCCGAACGCCACCGCCCCGCCCGAGATGCGCCCGACCTGCGCCGGCGTGCCGAGCGAGGGCAGCATCGCGTTATTGAGGTTGAAGGCCGCCTCGGACGCGGTGAAGCCGACCCAGAAGGCGACCAGCGCCAGGATCAGCCCGGTGCCGTCCGGCTGCAGCCCCCACAGCAGCGCCGCGCAGATCACCGTGATGCCCGAGAAGGCGTAGATCCACGGCAGCTTGCGCCCCGAAGCGTCGGCCCAGGCACCCAGCACCGGCGCCGACAGCGCGATCACCAGCCCGGACACCGTCTGCGCCGAGGACCACAGGCTTTGCGCCTGTGCCCGCGCGTTGCCGTCGGGAACACCCTGTGCGGCGAAATACTCGGCCGCGACCGAGGCGAAGTAGGGCGCGAAGATGAAGGTCAGACCCAGCGTGGCATAGGGCTGCTGGGCCCAGTCGAACATCATCCAGCCCCAGATGCGCCGGCGGCCGGTGTCCTTCGGGATTGCCTGTCGCGTCGTGTCCGCCATGCCTGCCCCCCGTGATGCCCGTCCCGGCCCTCGGCGGATCAAACAGCGGGGCCGGCGGGCTTGGCAAGGGCAATCGCGGGCCTACTGCGCGGCGAGGCCCGTGCGCGTGTCGGCTACTTCCTGCATCGGCGGCCAAGGGCGCTGATCCTCGGCCGCCAGCCAGGCCTCGACCCACCCGGGCAGCGGCGGCGAGGCCGCGTCGATGCCAAGCGCGGCGCAGACACGTTCCGGCGCGACGATGCCTTTCGCGTCGGTCACCGCGCTGCGGAAGACCGCATGGCCGGTACATTCGCCGTCGGGCCGGAACATCGCCTGCTCGATATACATGAACCGGCGGTCCCACGCGATCAGACGCGAGCGCATGACCACCCGGTCGAAGGCGCGCACCCGGCGGCGGTAGCGCACCGCCGTGCCGGCGATGGCCAGCCCCCAGCGTTCGCGCTTCATCACGGCGACCAGCCCCGTGCGGATCGCAAGCGGGATGCGGCCGAGGTCGAAGATCGTCAGCGTGCGTCCGTTGTTGAGCTCCGCCCACATGTCCAGGTCCCATGGCCAGCAGATGTGATGCGACACATGAGTGCCCAGCACGTCCAGCGGGCCGGCGCGGCGGGCCAGAAGACCGTCCTTGAAAAGGCGCACGAAGGGATACATCGGCAAGGCTCCGGTTTGGTTTGCCGCGTCGGTGACCCGCTGTACACCGCGCGTCAACCAGAACATGGCGTCAGGCTTGCCCTCGCACGCCCGCGGCCTTACCTGTGGACGCAACCGAAAATGCCGAGGCGCCCATGCAATCCCTGTTCCAGATCCTGATGCTGATCCTCGACGTCGTGTGGTTCATCATCATCGCGCACGTCATCATGAGCTGGCTGATCAACTTCCAGGTTCTCAACCTGCGCCAGCCGCTCGTCGCGCAGATCTGGGACGGCCTGAGCCGCCTGCTCGAACCGCTCTACGCCCCGATCCGGCGCGTGCTGCCGCAGATGGGCGGGCTCGACCTTGCGCCGCTGGTGGCGCTGATCGCGGTGTACGCGCTGCGCATCATCCTGGCGAACAATGCGGGCGCCTTCTACGGCTACTGACCTGCGGCCATGAGGACGGGTGGTCAGGCTTGATCACCCCAGCCCTTGTATGAGACAAGGGCTGCATTGTCAGATATGGTAGAAGCAGGCCCCATGCCCCGCGATGTCGCGCCCGCCGAGGCGATGCTGAAAGACGTTTTCGGCTTCGATGCGTTCCGCCCCGGCCAGGGCGAGATCGTCGAGGCCGTGGCCGAGGGGCGCAACGTGCTGGCGATCATGCCCACAGGCGGGGGCAAGTCGCTGTGCTTCCAGCTTCCGGCGCTGATGCGCCCCGGCGTGACGGTGGTGATTTCGCCGCTCATCGCGCTGATGCGCGACCAGGTCCGCGGGTTGCGCGAGGCCGGCGTCGCCGCCGGTGCGCTGACCTCGGGCAATACCGAGGAAGAGACCGACGCCGTGTTCCGCGCGCTGCACGACGGCTCGCTCAAGCTGCTCTACCTCGCGCCGGAACGGCTGGCCTCGGGCGGGGCGCAGCGGATGCTGGCACAGGCGGGCGTGTCTCTGATCGCCGTGGACGAGGCGCATTGCGTCAGCCAGTGGGGCCACGATTTCCGGCCCGATTACCTGCGCATCGGCGAATTGCGCCGCGCGCTGGGCGTGCCGCTTGCGGCCTTCACCGCGACCGCCGACGCCGAGACGCAGGAGGAAATCGTCACCCGCCTGTTCGGGGGCGAGCGGCCGCAGACCTTCCTGCGCGGTTTCGACCGACCGAACATCCACCTGGCGTTCCAGCCCAAGGACAGCCCGCGCAAGCAGATCATGGCCTTCGCCGAGGCGCGCCGCGGCCAGGCGGGCATCGTCTATTGCGGCACCCGCGCCAAGACCGAGGGCCTTGCGCGGGCGCTGCGCGAGGATGGGCATGCGGTCGCGCATTACCACGGCGGGATGGAAGCCGACGATCGCCGCGCGGTCGAGGAACGCTTCGCCACCGAGGACGGGCTGATCGTCTGCGCCACGATCGCCTTCGGGATGGGCGTGGACAAGCCCGACATCCGCTGGGTCGCCCACGCCGACCTGCCGAAATCGATCGAGTCCTATTACCAGGAGATCGGCCGCGCCGGGCGCGACGGCGCCCCGGCCGAGACGCTGACGCTGTACGGCCCCGAGGATATCCGCCTGCGCCGGTCCCAGATCGACGAAGGACTGGCCCCGCCCGAACGGCGCGCGGCCGATCACGGCCGGCTCAACGCGCTGCTGGGCCTAGCCGAGGCGCTGTCCTGCCGGCGCCAAGCCCTGCTGGCCTATTTCGGCGAGACGGCCGCGCCCTGCGGCCATTGCGACCTCTGCGACACCCCGCCCGAGATCTTCGACGGGACCGAGGCGGTGCGCATGGCTCTGTCGGCCGCGCTGCGCACCGGCGAAAGCTTCGGCGCGAACCACCTGATCGATATCCTGCTGGGCAACGAGACCGACAAGGTCACGCAGCGCCGCCACGACAAGCTGCCGACCTTCGGCGTGGGCAAGGCGCTGAAGCGCGGCCAGTGGCAGGCGGTGTTCCGGCAGATGATGGGGCGCGACCTGATCCGCCCCGATGGCGAGCGCCACGGCGCGCTGGTGATGACCGAGGCGGCGCGCCCGATCCTGCGCGGCGAGCAGACGATCGACCTGCGCAAGGACGTGATCGACCGCGCCAGCGAGCGCAGGCCCGCGGTCCGCGCGATGGTCTCGGACGAGGACGCGCC
>NZ_JBELMH010000002.1:18507-32917 GCF_042096055.1 Citreimonas sp.
CGGCGCAAGCTGGCCGCCAAGGGCGTCGGCGGGCTTTACGACGCGCTGATGGAGGCGCAGGCAGAGCGGGTCCGCGGCGTCGACGGCACCGAAAAGCCGCTCAGCTGTTCCGCCGGGCAGCTGGCCAAGCTCGCCGAGATGCGGCCCACCGACGAGGCGGGCCTCGCCCGCGTGCTGGACGACCGCCGCGTGGATCGCTTCGGGCGGGCGTTTCTGGACGTTCTGCGCGCGGCGGACTAGATCGCATCCGGGGCCGATGCGGCGGCCCGGTGACAAGGGGTTTGCACATGCTCGTGGTGATTTCGCCGGCCAAGCGGCTGGACTGGACCGAGCGGCCGGTCGAGACGACCGAACCCGCCTTCGCCGAGGATGCCGCCCGGCTGGTCAAGACCGCGCGCAACCTGACGCTGGCGGACCTGCGCGGGCTGATGGACCTGTCCGAGGATCTGGCGAAGCTCAACCGCGACCGGTTCCGCGACTATGACCCCGATCCCGCGCCTGACGCGACACGCCCCGCGGCGCTGGCCTTCGCCGGCGACACGTATCAAGGGCTCGAGGCCGCGTCGCTGGATGCGGACGAGCTGGCCTGGGCGCAGGATCATCTGCGCATCCTGTCGGGGCTTTACGGCATGCTGCGCCCGCTCGACGCGATCCAGCCCTACCGGCTCGAGATGGGCTCGAAGCTCAAGACGCGGCGCGGCGGGAACCTCTACGAGTACTGGCGCGACCAGCTGTCGAAGGCGCTGAACGCGCAGGCCGAGGCGGTGGGCACCGACGTGCTGGTGAACTGCGCGAGCCAGGAATACTTCGGTGCGGTGCCCGAAAAGGCGCTGAAGCTGCGGGTGATCACGCCCCGCTTCATGGAGGACAAGGCCGGCACGCCGAAGATCGTCAGCTTCCACGCCAAGAAGGCGCGGGGCGCAATGGCGCGCTTCATCGTGCAGAACCGCTTGACCGACCCCGAGGCGCTGCGCGACTTCGACTTGGGCGGCTATGCCTGGAGCGCCGAGATGTCGTCGCCCGACGCGCCGACCTTCGTGCGGCCCGCGGGCTGAACGGCGCCCGGCCCGGCCCATAGGCGCAGCTTTTCCGCCAAGTGTGCCTTGCGCAACGGCTTGGTCAGGTAATCCGACAGCCCCGCCTGCAGGATCGCGTCGCGGTCGCCGCTCATGGCGTGGGCGGTCACCGCGATGATCGGAACCGGGTCGTCGCCGTCCTCGATCGCCCGGATCTCGGCGGTGGCCTGCTTTCCGTCCATCTGCGGCATCGAGATGTCCATGAAGACGAGGTCGGGCCGCCGGTCGCGGAACGCCTCGACCGCCTCGAGCCCGTTATCGGCGAAGCGCAGGTCCAGCGGGAAGCCGGCGACCATCTTCGAGAACACCAGCTGGTTGGTCTTGTTGTCCTCGGCCACCAGAACGTCGTACCGCCGCCGAATGTCGGGGGCGCGGTTGTGGGTACGCGGCGTCGGTGCCGGTTCGGGGGCCGGCGCGGACAGGCCGTGCCCGATCGACTCGACCGCCGCGGCGAGTGCGGCGCGCGACACCGGCTGGCGCAGCACCGCGTGCGCGCCGCACTCGGCCGGCGCGACGTCGGCCCGGCCGGACAGCAGGATGACGGGCAGCGCAGCGCCCGACGCGCCGAGCGCCGCGATCAGGTCGGCGCCCGGCATGTCGTCGAGCGCGTCGGCGATCACGGCGAATGACGCGGCCGGCGCGGGCAGATCCAGAAACTCGGCCCCGGTGGAGCAGAGCGTCACCGCGACGCCGAGCGACGCCAGCTGCTTGCCCAGGATGTCGCGCGCCTCGGAGTCCGAGGCTACGACCAGCGCACGGCCGAAATCCTCGGGCAGGTCGGGCGCGATGGGTTCGACCGCGTCCAGCCCCTTCAGCGGCAGGCTCAGACCGAAACAGCTGCCACGGTCCAGCTCGGACTCGACCCAGATCGTGCCGTTCATCATCTCGACCAGCCGGCGCGTGATGGCGAGGCCGAGGCCCGTGCCCTCGAACTGCCGGTTGCGATCGGTCTCGACCTGGTTGAACTCGCCGAAGACGTGGTCGATCTTCTCGGCGGCGATGCCGATGCCGGTATCCTCGACGGTCAGGTGCACCGTCGTCCCGCCCACCGCGTCGGGCACGCCCACCACGCGCACCAGCACGCGCCCCTCGTGCGTGAACTTGATCGCGTTGCCCACGAGGTTGGTGAGGATCTGGCGCAGGCGGCCGGGATCGCCGTGGAACCGGGCGGGCAGGAACATGTCGTAGTCGACCAGCAGCGACAGCCCCTTGTCGTAGGCGGCGGGCTGCAGCAGCTGCATCACGTCGTGCACGATGCGTTCGAGGTCGAACGGCTCGGGGTTCAGGTCCAGCCGGTCGGCCTCGATCTTCGAGTAGTCGAGGATGTCGTTGATGATGGTCAGCAGCGCCTCGCCCGAGCTGCGGATCGTGTCGACGAAGGTGCGCTGGTCGTCGTCGAGCGTGGTGTCCATCAGCAGGTCGGCCATGCCGACGACGCCGTTCATCGGCGTGCGGATCTCGTGGCTCATGTTGGCGAGGAAGGCCGATTTCGCGCGACTGGCCGCCTCGGCGCGGAGCATCGCTTCCTTCAGGCGGACCTGGTCGTGCTTGATGCGGGTGATGTCGACGCGCAGCCCGACGCGGCCGCCTTCGCGGGTGGCCCGTTCGTAGACGCGGATCCAGCGGTCGTCGTCAAGGCGCTGCTCGATCGTCTTGAGGTCGTGGCGGTGGGTGTTCATCCGCTCTTCGAGCCATTCCTCCTCTCGCCCCACGGCGTCGGCGTATTGCCCGTGTTCGAGGCCGAAGCGGATGATCTCCTCGAACGGGGTGCCGGGCTGCATGGCGGGCGCCGAGGCGGGGTAGAGCTCGCGGTAGCGTTGGTTGCACATCACCAGCCGGTCCTCGGCGTCGAACATGACGAAGCCGTCGGGCAGTTCCTCGACCGCGGACCACATGCGCATCAGGGCGGTGATGTCGACGCCGAGGGTGACGATCCCGCCTTCGGGGCGGCGGCGGTCGCTGACCTGGACGAAGCGGCCGTCCCACAGCCGCAGCGTGACGTCCGGAATGGGATCGGCGTTCCAGCGGTCGATCATGCGGGCGCGCCAGGCGGCGGGGGTGTCGTCGTCGGGATCGACGATACCCTCTTCCAGAAGGACGTCGACGATGTGTTCGTAGCTGGCGCCGGGGCCGACGCTTTCGACGCCGTCGAACAGGCCGAGGTAGCTGGGGTTGGCCAGCTCCATCCGGCCGTCCTGGTCGAACATGGCGAAGCCGTCGCGGATCGCGCCGAGGGCCTGCCAGAGACGGCTTTCGACGACCTCGATCTTCTCGGTCGCCTGGCCGAGCTGGGTGGCGACGCGTTCGCGGTCGGAGCGGACCTCGACGACCTCGGCGCGGGTGTCGGTGACCTGGCGCGAGAGGGCGCGGGCGTGCTGGTCGAGTTCGCGGTTGGCGGCGCGAAGCTGCGCCTGCTTCTGTTCGAGCAGTCGTTCCGCGGCAAGCCGCGCGCGCCGTTCCTCGGCGAGCAATCTGGCGTACTCCATGCGCCGCCTCCCCCGCGTTCGCGACACTTTGGCAGGGTCAGGTGAATGCTGCCTTAAAGGGCGCGGGTGAGCCGGCGGGGGTGTCCCACGATGGGACACGGGGGCGCCCCAATGAAATCAATGGCTTCCAGAGACGGATTCAGGAAGTCTTAACCTTGGGCCCTGGGTGGGGCCGGTGCGTGACGCTCGCGGCTGCGCCGCGTCGCCCCACCCACCGTCCCTTGGGGGCGAACGCTCAGATCCGTTCGATCGCCAGCGCGATGCCCTGGCCGCCGCCGATGCACATGGTGATCAGCGCCTTCGATCCGCCGATGCGTTCCAGTTCGTAGAGCGCCTTGACCGTGATGATCGCGCCGGTCGCGCCGACCGGGTGGCCCAGCGCGATGGCGCCGCCGTTGGGGTTCACGCGCGCGGGGTCGAGGCCGAGGCCCTTGTTCACCGCCAGCGCCTGGGCGGCGAAGGCCTCGTTCGACTCGATCACGTCGAAATCGCCGACCGACAACCCGGTGCGCTTCAGCAGCGCCTCGACCGCGGGGATCGGGCCGATGCCCATGACCTCGGGGCGGACGCCGGCATGGGCGTAGCCGAGGATGCGCGCGCGGGGTTTCAGCCCGGCGCTTTCGGCCGCGCCGGCGCGGGCCAGCACCAGCGCCGCGGCGCCGTCGTTGATGCCGCTGGCATTGCCGGCGGTGACGCTGCCGTCCTTGCGGAAGGCGGGCTTCAGCCCGGCGAGCGCCTCGGCGGTGGTGGCCTTGGGGTGTTCGTCGGTGACGAAATCGACCATGTCTCGCTTCACCTTGACCTGCACCGGCACGATCTGGTCGGCGAAGCGCCCGTCCGCGATCGCGCGGGCGGCGCGCTGCTGGCTTTGCAGCGCGAAGGCGTCCTGGTCCTGCCGCGAGATGTCGTGCTCGGCCGAGACGTTTTCAGCCGTGACGCCCATGTGGCCGCTGCCGAAGGGGCAGTTCAGCGTGCCCAGCATCATGTCGAGCACGCGCACGTCGCCCATCTTGGCGCCCCAGCGCTGGTCGGGCACGACGAAGGGCGACCGGCTCATGCATTCGGCGCCGCCGACGAGGGCGAAGTCGGCATCGCCCAGCATCAGCGCCTGCGCGCCCGAGACGATCGCCTGCGCGCCCGAGCCGCAGAGCCGGTTGACGTTCATCGCGGGCACGCTGTCGGGCACGCCGGCCTGCATCGCGGCGACCCGCGACAGGTACATGTCGCGCGGTTCGGTGTTGATGACGGTGCCGAAGACGACGTGGCCGACCTGCGCGCCCTCGACGCCCGCGCGGTCCAGCGCGGCGCGGGCCACGGTCGCGCCAAGCTCGGTCGGGGGCGTGCCGGCGAGGCTGCCGCCGAAGGTGCCGATGGCGGTGCGCGCGCCGCTCAGAATGACGATGTCGTCGGTCATGGTGCCCTCCCTGGCCGGCCCGATCCGGGCCCGGTGTCGGCCGCAGGCGGCCGGTCGGGGGGCACTATGTGGGCGCGGGGCGGTCTTGTCAGCCCGCGACGTCCCGTCACGGCCGGCCGCCGCGCCGCGTCAGGGGGCGGTCACGAGCTTCGCGACCGAGCTTGCGGTGTCGTTCTGCGCCTCGACCGCGACCGCGGCGACCAGAAGGATCGCGATCAGCGCGGCGTTGAGCCTGTTGAGCGGGCTGTTCATCGTGTCGTTCCCTGTCATGCGCCCGGACCGGCGCCCCTGGAGTCGGTGTGCTGTGCGAGGTCGCCCTGCGCGCAAGTCTACGAGGCTACGCGGCGACCGGATCATCGCTCAACGCGCGATCGGGCGAAACGCTGCCGGCCTGCGGCAGTGCGCCGCGCCTTGCGGGCGGCGGGCAAAGCCTGTATCCCCGCGTCATGGTCTCGTTCTTCGACAGATCCGATCGCGCCCGCCTGCGCGAACGCTTCCACGGCGCGATGCACTCGGTGCTGGCGCGGCTATGACGCGCGCCCGGCGCCTGGCCGGGTGCCGCCTGCGCTAGTCCGGTTTATGCGAGAGCCGACAGATCAACCGACAGTTTCCGTGGAGACGACCGATGTCCGCCAAGACGCTTTACGACAAGATCTGGGATGCCCACGTGGTCCAGCAGGACGACGACGGCACCTGCCTTCTGTATATCGACCGCCACCTGGTGCACGAGGTCACCAGCCCGCAGGCGTTCGAGGGGCTGAGGCTGGCGGGCCGCAAGGTGCACGCGCCCGACAAGACGATCGCGGTGCCGGACCACAACGTGCCGACGACCGCCGACCGCCTGAAGGGCGGCATGAACGAGGAAAGCCGCATCCAGGTGGAGGCGCTGGACCGCAACGCCAAGGAGTTCGACCTGGTCTACTACCCGGTGTCGGACGTGCGGCAGGGCATCGTGCACATCATCGGCCCCGAGCAGGGCTGGACGCTGCCGGGCATGACCATCGTCTGCGGTGACAGCCACACCGCGACGCACGGCGCCTTCGGCGCGCTGGCGCACGGCATCGGCACGTCCGAGGTCGAGCACGTGCTGGCGACGCAGACGCTGATCAGCTCGAAGTCGAAGAACATGAAGGTCGAGATCACCGGCCAGCTGGCGCCGGGCGTGACGGCCAAGGACATCGTGCTGAACATCATCGCGCGCACCGGCACCGCCGGCGGCACCGGCCACGTGATCGAGTATTGCGGCGAGGCGATCCGGTCGCTGTCGATGGAAGGCCGGATGACGATCTGCAACATGGCGATCGAGGGCGGCGCCCGCGCCGGTATGATCGCGCCGGACGAGACGACGTATCAGTACGTGAAGGGCCGCCCGCACGCGCCGAAGGGTGCCCAGTGGGAGGCCGCGATGGCCTGGTGGAAGACGCTGTTCTCGGACGAGGACGCGCACTGGGACAAGGTCGTGACCATCCGCGGCGAGGACATCGCGCCGACCGTGACCTGGGGCACCTCGCCCGAGGACGCGCTGCCGGTGACGGCCTCGGTGCCGTCGCCCGACGATTTCGCCGGCGGCAAGGTCGGCGCGGCCAAGCGCTCGCTCGACTACATGGCGCTGACGCCGGGCACGCCGCTGCAGGACATCGCGATCGACACGGTGTTCATCGGCTCGTGCACCAACGGCCGGATCGAGGACCTGCGCGCCGCGGCCGCGGTGCTGAAGGGCCGCAAGATCAAGGAGGGCATGCGCGCGATGGTGGTCCCGGGCTCGGGGCTGGTGCGTGCGCAGGCCGAGGAAGAGGGCCTGGCGGACATCTTCAAGGACGCGGGCTTCGAATGGCGGCTTGCGGGCTGCTCGATGTGCCTGGCGATGAACCCGGACCAGCTGGCCCCGGGCGAGCGCTGCGCCGCGACGTCGAACCGCAACTTCGAGGGCCGGCAGGGCCGCGGCGGACGCACCCACCTGATGAGCCCGGCGATGGCGGCGGCGGCGGCGGTCACCGGCCGGATCACCGACGTGCGCGAGTTGATGCAGCCCGTGCCGGAGCCGGCCTGAGCGATGCGGGGCCGGGGCCGGTCAGGACGGGCGGCGCAGCTCGCTTTCGGACTTCAGGACCTCGGTCCCGTCGCATTGCTCGATGCGGTAGGCCGGGTTGTCCTCGTCCGCGTCGCGCGTCACCTCGGTGCCCTTGATGTCCAGCGTGACGCGGCCCGTGTAGCTTTTGACCACCTGGCCAGAGGCCGTTCCCCGGCCCCAGTTCCATTCGACGCGGGTTCCTGTGCGGTACGGCAAACCTGACCTCCTGTGCTGCTTCGGGAAATCAACCGCCCGAAGCCGCGCCCAGTTCCAGCGCCGGCCCCGCCGGCCCATCCGAGGATAGCAGACATGGAAAAGTTCCAGACGCTCACCGGGATCGCGGCGCCCATGCCGCTGGTCAATATCGACACCGACATGATCATCCCCAAGCAGTTCCTGAAGACGATCAAGCGCACCGGCCTCGGCAAGCACGCCTTCGACGAGATGCGCTACGACGACCAGGGCAACGAGATCCCCGATTTCGTGCTGAACCAGCCGCAGTACCGCGACGCACAGATCCTGGTCACCGGCGACAATTTCGGCTGCGGCTCCTCGCGCGAGCATGCGCCCTGGGCGCTGAAGGATTTCGGCATCCGCGCGATCGTGTCGACCAGCTACGCCGACATCTTCTACAACAACTGCTTCAAGAACGGCCTGCTGCCCATCGTGCTGCCGCGCGACGCGGTCGACGCGCTGATGAAGGACGCCGAGAAGGGCTCGAACGCGCGGATGACCGTGGATCTCGAGGCGCAGACGGTCACCAGCTCGGACGGCGAGTCGTTCTCGTTCGACATCGACCCGTTCCGCAAGCACTGCCTGCTCAACGGTCTGGACGACATCGCGCTGAGCCTCGAGAAAGCGCCGGCGATCGAGGCGTTCGAGGCGCAGGCCGCTCAGGCGCGTCCCTGGGTCTGAGCGTCGCGCGGGGTTCGACGCCCCCGCGACAAGCCTGAGTTGAACCACGCGGGCGCGCGTCGCCCCAGCGTGGAACTTTAACCATTAATGATGCAAGTCCGCATCATTGCTGCCTTTTTCCGGCCGGCCCGCGCGGCCGGAAAGCCCACAAGCGTTGCCACACGAACCTCGGCCTGCCCAAATAGGGCAAGAATGAGGCAGGCGCCCATTTCGGGCGCGCGTCGGGGACAGGGGCACGACCATGCATCGCGCCCGGCCGGACCGTATGGGCAAGAGCACATGATCGGGCAGGATCTGGGACCATTTCTGCGCGCGCTTCAGGTGGCGGCGCTGATCGCCACGCCGGGCCTTCTGCTGCCCGAGGCGAACGCCGAGATGGCGCAGATGGTCGCGCTGGTCGGGCTGGTGATCGGCGGCTTCGTGTTCTTCGAATACCGCTCGTGCTACCCGTCCTTTGTCGAGTTCCGCCACGCGCCGCCCTACAATCGCCTGCGGTTCGGCATGGCCTTCGCGATCGTGCTGGCGGTGACGCTGGTGTGCCGCGGGACCGGGCTTGTGCCGGGAAAGATGCTGGGCAACGCGCTCAACTTCCCGTTCTCGCCTGTGCGCCTGATGGTCTTGGTCGTGCCCGACACTGTCCCCGACGCCGACCGCGCCACGCTGTGCGCGGCGGCGGGGCTGGCCTACGGGCTGGCGCTTGCGTCGCTGCTGGTCTTCGCGGTGGTGCTGCGGCTGTCCGACTGGCCGCTGCGGCAGGGGGCGTTCAACGTCTGGATCAACCTGCCGATGGTGGACCCGACGGCCGGCGGCGACATCCTGCGGCGGCTCGAGCGGGACGCGCACGTTAACGTCGCATTAGGGTTCCTGCTGCCATTCCTTGTGCCGGCCGTGCTGCAGGCGGTGCCCTCGGGCCCGTCGCTGCTGCGGCTGTCCGATCCGCAGACCGCCATCTGGGTCATATCGCTATGGGGCATCGTCCCGACCGCCTTGATCATGCGCGGGGTCGCGCTGATGCGCATCGCCGACCTGATCGCGGCCGAGCGTCGGCGCGCCTACCGCGAGGCGACGCTGCCCGTCGCCTGATCGTCGCGGCGATCCTGTCGCTGATCGCGCTTCCTGCAAGTGCCGAGACGCTGCGGCTGGCCACCTGGGCGGCCGAGTTCAGCCGCAAGGGGCCGGGGCTGATGCTGCGCGACCTGTCGCGCGAGTCGCCCGAGGCCGCGCTGGCCACCATCGTCGACGCGGCGCCGGACGTGCTTGTGCTGACGAATCTCGACTTCGACGCCGGCGGCGTGACGCTGGGCGCGCTGGCCGATGCGCTGGGCGAACGCGGGCTGGATTTCCCGCACCGGTACGCCGCGCGGCCCAATACCGGGATGCCCACCGGGCTGGACCTGGACGGCGACGGCTACCTCGGCGGTCCGCGGGACGCGCAGGGTTTTGGCTGGTTCTCGGGACAGAGCGGGCAGGCGATCCTGTCGCGTCACCCGCTGCGTCCGGTGGCGGATCACTCGGACGTGCTGTGGAAGGACGTGCCCGACAGTGCGATCGCGGCCGACGACCCCGGCCACGATGTCCAGCGGCTGGCCAGTACCGCGTTCTGGGCGGTCGCCGTGGATGCGCCGGCGGCCTCGCTGACGCTGCTGACCGTGGGCGCGACGCCACCCGTATTCGACGGCCCCGAGGACCGCAACGGCCGCCGCAACCGCGACGAGGTGCTGTTCTGGGCTCATGTGCTGGACGGCGCCGATGCGCCCGATGGTCCGGTCGCGCTGATCGGCAACCTGAACCTCGACCCCGCGAACGGCGAGGGGGTGCACGACGCGATCCGCACCGTGCTGGACCATCCGCGCCTGCAGGACCCGCAGCCGGGCGCCGCCACGGTGACGTGGGACGACACCGGGCCGATGCGCGTGTCCTACGTGCTGCCCGACGCGGCGCTGCGCGTGGCGGGCGAGGGGGTGACGCCCCCGGCCGAGGATGCCGGGCCGCACGGGCTGGTCTGGGTGGACGTGGTCTTGCCCTGACCGGTACGCGCGGCGCCGGCGCTCAGTCGGCGGCGCTGCTGTTGCCGTAGGCTTCGGCGTTCGGACCATCGGCAGCCTCGAGCTTGACGCTACCGTCATGCTCGGCCAGCGGGCCGTGGTACTGCCCGCGCGCGGGGTAATCCTTGTCCAGGCGGAACTGAACCGCGGACAGGATGTCTTCGAAGGCCGGCCGCGCGAAGGGGTGCGACTGCGTCCACGCGGCGTAAAGCGTGCCGTCGGGCAGGACGTGGAAAATCCCCGGCTCGGCGAACAGCGACGGCTCCTCGGAGCCTTCGCGCGCCGTCGAGATCCACAAGCCCCAGTCGCGCGCCTGCGTCATCGTCAGGTCGAAGCCGAGGTGCCGCGGCTCGACGCCGGTTTCCTCGGCCATCGACTTGGCCTTGCGGTAATCGTCGCCGCTGACCAGCAGCAGGGTCAGGCCCATCTTCTCGGCCTTCTCCGCGGCGCCGGCGATCTCCTTCAGCTGCGTCTTGCAGACCGGGCAATGCGCGCCGCGGTAGAAGACGACCAGCGCGCCGGCCTTGCCCAGATCGCGTGTGGTGTCGAAGCGGTTTCCGTCCAGCGTGGACACGGTGAGGGCGGGCACGGGTTGGCCTGGCGTGAGCATGGTGTCTCCTTGGTCGTTGAGTGTGTTTTCAGGCCAACGCCCGATATTGACCCCCGGTTCACCGGACGCTACGCCAAGCGACGTCACGAAAAGGAGAGTGCCATGACCGACCGTTCGCTTCTCGTCCTGCCGGGGGACGGCATCGGCCCCGAGGTCATGGCCGAGGTCCACAAGGTCATCGAATGGTATGCCACCGCGCGCGGCATCGCCTTCGGCGTGACCGAGGATCTGGTCGGCGGCTGCGCCTACGACGCGCACGGCACGCCGCTGACCGATGCCACGATGGCCAAGGCGCAAGAGGTCGACGCGGTGCTGCTGGGCGCCGTGGGCGGGCCGAAATACGACAAGCTCGACTTCAGCCAGAAGCCCGAGCGCGGGTTGCTGCGCCTGCGCAAGGAGATGGACCTGTTCGCCAACCTGCGGCCCGCGCAGTGCTTCGACGCGCTGGCGGATTTCTCGTCGCTGAAGAAGGACGTGGTCGCCGGCCTCGACATCATGATCGTGCGCGAGCTGACGAGCGGCGTCTATTTCGGCGAGCCGCGCGGCATCATCGAGGAAGGCAACGAGCGGGTCGGCATCAACACCCAGCGCTACACCGAGTCCGAGATCGACCGCGTGGCGCGCTCGGCCTTCGAGCTGGCGATGAAGCGCGGGCGCAAGCTGTGCTCGATGGAGAAGGCCAACGTCATGGAATCCGGCGTGCTGTGGCGCGAGGTGGTGACCGAGGTGGGCAAGGACTACCCCGAGGTCGAGCTGACCCACATGTACGCCGACGCGGGCGCGATGCAGCTGACCCGCTGGCCCAAGCAGTTCGACGTGATCGTCACCGACAACCTGTTCGGCGACCTGCTGTCGGACCTGGCGGCGATGCTGACCGGGTCACTGGGGATGCTGCCCTCGGCCTCGCTGGGCGCACCCATGGCCAACGGCCGGCCCAAGGCGCTCTACGAGCCGGTGCACGGCTCGGCGCCCGACATCGCGGGGCAGGGCAAGGCGAACCCGATCGCCTGCATCCTCAGCTTCGCCATGGCGCTGCGGTACTCATTCGACCTCGGCGCGGAAGCCGACCGGCTGGAGAAGGCGGTCGAGACCGTGCTGGCCGACGGCAAGCGGACCGCCGACCTGCTGGGCGAGGAGGGCGTGCAGCCGCTGTCCACCTCCGAGATGGGCGACGCGGTGGTCGAGGCGCTTCAGGCGAGCCTCTGATCCGGGACGACAGGGCGTGTCCCACGATGGGACACGCCTGTGCGTAAGCAAAATCAATGACTTGCAGAGACGCTTTCACGAATCGTTAGGAAAGCGGGGTCGCGCCGCGGGTCATTTGTACTCGATCAGCGTCATGGCGTGGCCGCGCAGGCGGCGCGACCAGTAGGTCGCCATGCCGACGAGATTGGGCAGTTTCGACAGCACCAGAAGCGCGGCCAGCCGCCAGCGGACGGCGCCGTCGATGCCGTCGCGGGCCAGGCCCCGCGCGGTGCGGATCAGGCTGACGGGGTAGGCGAGCGCCAGCAGCGCCAACCATGCCGGCGCGACGAACAGCAGGGCGACGATCGCCAGCGGCAGCGCCACGGCGTAGAGCCAGACCCGCCGACGCTCGGCCCGCCAGTGGTGCGGGTGCAGCGTGCCCATCTGCGCGAAGGCGTGCCCGGCGCGGACCGCGCGGGCCCACCACTGCCCGAAGCGCGTCATTGCGGCGTCGTGGCGGGTCATGGCCAGCGGCAGGCGTTCCAGGCCCCAGCCGGCCTGCGACAGGCGCAGGCAGAACTCCTCGTCCTCGCCGGCGATCAGGTCGGGGCGTTGGCCGTTCACGGCGCGCCAGGCGGACGCGCGCACCAGGTTGTCACCGCCGCAGGACCGGATCGGCCCGGCCGGGCGGTGCCATTCCCAGTCGCACAGGCGGTTGTAGAGCGAGGCGTGCGGCGCGACCTCGGACCGCCAGCCGGTGACGAGGCCGATGCGCGGATGCCGCGAGAGGTGCGCGCGCGCGGCGTCGACGAAGCCGGGCTCCAGCGTGCAATCGCCGTCGATGAACAGCACCAGCCCCGGATCGTCGAGCGCGGCGAAACCGGCGTTGCGCCCGCGCGCGGCGGTGAAGGGCATCGCGCGATCCAGCTGCACGACGGTGGCGCACGCCGCCCGCGCGGCCGCGACGCTGCCGTCGGTCGAGCCGGAATCGACGTAGACCACCCGCCGCACCTGCCCGCGCAGGGACTCCAGCGCCGCGACGAGGCGCGCGCCCTCGTTGCGCCCGATCAGAACCGCGTCCACGTCGTCCGAACCCATGCCCCGTCCCTTCGCCAGCCCGCGCAGCCTGCCCGCGAAACCGCGCGCGCCCAAGGCCGCGGCGTGGCGAATTCGCGGCCTCGCCCCCTTGCGCGCCCGCACGCCCGGGTCTAGTCGCCGATAGCGATAGCATCGGAGCATGCGCATGTCCCCGAACGCGAAAGGCGCGGTCTTCGCGCTGATGTCCTTCGGCGTCTTCTCGGCCCACGACGTCGTGGTGAAATGGCTGGGCGGCAGCTACAGCCCGGTGCAGATCGTGTTCTTCTCGGTCCTGTTCGGCTTTCCGCTGGTCACCGTGATGCTGATCCGCGACGCGCAGCCCGGCCACCTGCGCCCGGTGCGCCCGGGCTGGACGGCGCTGCGCACGGGGGCGGCGGTGATCACCGGGGTCAGCGCGTTCTACGCCTTCTCGACGCTGCCGCTGGCGCAGGTCTACGCGATCCTGTTCGCCTCGCCGCTGATCATCACGGTGCTGTCGATCCCGATCCTGGGCGAATCCGTGCGGCTGCGGCGCTGGGCGGCGGTGATCGTCGGGCTGGCGGGCGTGCTGGTGGTGCTGCGCCCCGGCGCGACCGAGCTGTCGCTGGGCCACCTCGCGGCGCTGGTGGCGTCGTTCAGCAGCGCAACCGCGTCGATCATCGTGCGCAAGATCGGCCAGGACGAGCGCAACGTGGTGCTGCTGCTCTACCCGCTGCTGGCGAACTTCGCGCTGATGGCGGCAATCCTGCCGTTCGTCTACCAGCCGATGCCGGTGGCGCATCTGGGCGGGGTGGCGCTGATGGCGGCGCTGGCCTTCGTGGCGTCGAGCCTGGTGATCGCCGCCTACAAGTCGGCCGAGGCGGTGATCGTCGCGCCGATGCAGTATTCGCAGATCCTGTGGGCGACACTCTACGGCGCGCTGTTCTTCGACGAGGTGCCGGACCTCTGGACGCTTGTGGGCGCCGCGATCGTGATCGCCTCGGGGATCTACATCCTGTTGCGGGAATCGGGCCAGCGGGCGTCGCGCAACCGGCCGGTGCTGCGCTCGCGCACGCGGTTCGAGACGGCGACCGCGCCGCGCGTCGGCCAGCTGATGCGCCTGACGCGCCGGCGCGGCGGGCGCGACGATTGAGTCTTGTCAAAGCGCGCGGCCTCGTCTAGACGGCGCGACACGGTCGGAGTGTAGCTCAGCCTGGTAGAGCACTGTCTTCGGGAGGCAGGGGCCGTGAGTTCGAATCTCGCCACTCCGACCAATGAAACAAGGGCCCCGCGGGGCCCTTCGTCGTTTCCGGGGACAGGCTTGCGCGGTTCGCGGCATGGCTTCGGGTGACGCCAACGTGACTGCGCGGCCCTCGCCTGCCACCGGCGCGCGCTGGTATCCTTCCCTCAAAAAGAAGGCAGGAGCAGCCATGACATCCGCAGTTGGAAGACACGTCGCCATTACCCTTGTCGCCGCCCTGTTCGTGCCGCTGGCCGCGCGGGCGGATGTCTGCGATTTCCGCCCCTCGGCGCTGGCGGGATCGGCGGTCAA
>NZ_JBELMH010000002.1:33017-48712 GCF_042096055.1 Citreimonas sp.
CGCGGGCGGATGTCTGCGATTTCCGCCCCTCGGCGCTGGCGGGATCGGCGGTCAAAGGCACGGCGTCCGTCGCCGCCGAGGGCGTGCGCGCGCTGGGCGCCTACACGCTGCAGAACCCGGTCAGCGGGGCGAGCATGATCTCGTCCGGTGTGGGCAGCGTGGCGGCGGCGGGCTCCGGCCTTGCGGGGTCGGCCGCGGCGATCGCCACGGCGCCGGTCACCATCGTGGTCGCGGGGGCCACCGCGGTGGCGCTGGGCGGCTACGAGGGCGTCTGCTACTTCCGCGCCGAGCGGATCACCGATCCGGACGAGATCCTGTACATCGTCGAAAACCTCGCCTCGAACTCGGACCCGACGATGTTCGCCGTGATCCCGGAAGGCGCCGAGTACACCACGCTGAAGGGCCGTCCGGCCGTCGCGGGCGAGACGAAGATCCGCGTCGCCTCGGAAGGGGTGGGGCCGTGGATCCTGGACGTGGACGACCTGTACATCGCCGACGGGGTGCTGATGCACCGCGAGCGGCTGCGCGACCGGGTGATCGGCAACGTGGCCCTGCAGGTGGTCGAGGCGGCGGAGTGAGCGCTCAGGTCAGCGCGCGCACCAGGAACGGCACGATCAGGCTGGTCAGAAGCGCGTTCAGCGCCATGCCGATGCCCGCGTAGGCGCCGGCCGTCTGGTTGACCTGGAAGGCGCGCGCCGTGCCGATGCCGTGCGCGGCGACGCCGACCGCGAAGCCGCGGGCGCGCCAGTCGCGGATGCGCAGCAGGTTCATCAGCGGGGTGACGATGACCGCGCCGAAGATGCCGGTCACGATCACGAACACCGCCGTCAGCGTCGGGATGCCGCCCACCGCCTCGGACACGCCCAGCGCGACGGGCGCGGTGGTCGACTTGGGCGCGAGCGACAGGACCAGGATCTCGGACAGGCCCAGCGCCTGCGACAGCAGCAGCACCGAGACCACGGCGACGACCGAGCCCATGATCAGCGCCAGCACGATCGGCGCGACCGAGCGGCGGATCGTGGCCCAGTTGTCGATCAGCGGGATCGCCAGCGACACGGTCGCCGGGCCCAGCAGGAAGTGGATGAACTGCGCGCCCTCGAAATAGGTCGGGTACTCGGTGCCGGTCAGGGCGAGGATCGGCGCGATGATGCAGACCGACAGCAGCACCGGGTTCGCGATCGGCGCCTGTTTCAGCGCGCGGGTGATCGACGAGGCGACGAGGTACGCGACCAGCGTCGCGGTGAGCCAGGTCAGCGGCGAGGCGGAGAGATAGCTCCAAAGGGCGCCGAGTTCGGTCATGGGGCGGGCCGGTCGGTGAACCGCCGCACGGCAAGGAACGTGCCCACGGCTGCCAGCATGGACAGGGCGGTCGAGAGGCCGAGAACGATCGACAGCGTCAGCCAGTCGGCGACGAGGATGTCGAGGTTGGCGACCACGCCGACCCCGGCGGGCACGAACAGCAGCGACAGGTTGGCGAGGATCACGCTGACGGTCGGGCGCAGCGCCTCGATCAGCGATGGCCGCAACGCGACCAGCACCAGCAGCAGCGCAAGGCCGGCGACGGGCCCGGGAATCGGCAGCCCGGCGCCGCGCATCGCGACCTCGCCGACCAGCTGACAGCCCAGAAGGAGGGCGAGGGCGAACAGCATGTCTGGGCTCCATCCGGCGGGGTTCGGCGCACGCTATCGGGGTGGCAGCGGCGATGGCAACAGGGCGGCGTGTGGATGGGGGCGCCGGGATGTCTCTTTGGCGACCGGATGGGCAGGGCGGCGCGCCGGTGGCGATGCGGGTGTGGCGCGCCTCTGGCGAGGATAAATTGGCGCGCCTCTGGCGACGATGGCGGGCGCGTGCTACCCGCATCGCACGCAAAAGCCGGCAGAAGCGCATGATCCGACAATTCGCCGAGTATTACCGCCCGTGGAAGGGCCTGTTCTGGCTCGACTTCGGCAGCGCCGTGGTGTCGGGGCTGATGGAGATCGCCTTTCCGCTGGCGATCAAGCTGTTCATCGACGTGCTGCTGCCGCGCGGCGACCTGACGCTGACGATCCTCGCCGCGGTCGGCCTGGTCCTGATCTACGCGTTCAACGCGGGGCTCACGGCGATCGTGACCTACTGGGGCCACATGCTGGGCATCAACATCGAGACCGAGATGCGCCGCCGTGCCTTCGACCAGCTGCAGCGGCTGTCGTTCTCGTATTTCGACAAGGTCCGCACCGGCAAGCTGGTGGCCCGCGTGACGCGCGACCTGGAAGAGATCGGCGAGGTCGCGCATCACGGCCCCGAGGACCTGTTCGTCGCGGTGATGACCTTCGTCGGCGCCTTCGTGATGATGCTGACGATCAACGTCGAACTGGCGCTGATCACTGCCGGGATCGTGCCGGTCTGCGTCGCCATCGTGATGGTCTTCGGCGGGCGGATGACGCGGACCTGGCGGTCGATCTACGCCCGCGTCGCCGACTTCAACGTGCGGCTGGAAGAGAACGTCGGCGGCATCCGCGTGGTGCAGGCCTTCGCCAACGAGGACCACGAGAAGACGCTGTTCGCCCGCGACAACGCGCGCTACCGCGACACCAAGCTGTCGGCCTACAAGGTGATGGCCGCGTCGACCACGCTCAACTACATGGGCATGCGCTTCGTGCAGGTCGCGGTGATGGTGGTGGGCGCGGTCTTCGTGCTGAACGGCGCGCTGACCACCGGCGGTTACGTCGCGTTCCTGCTGCTGGTCAGCCTGTTCTTCCGCCCGCTCGAGAAGATCGCCGCGGTGATCGAGCTCTATCCCCGCGGCATCGCCGGGTTCCGCCGCTATCTCGAGCTGATGGACCTGCGCCCTGACGTCGAGGATCGACCGGACGCGGCCGAGGCGCCCGCTTTCGAGGGGCGCGTGACCTTCGACGGCGTGACCTTCGGCTACGCCGCCGATCGGCCCGTGCTGGGCGAGGTGACGCTGGACGTGGCGCCGGGCGAGACGGTGGCCTTCGTCGGGCCGTCGGGAGCGGGCAAGACCTCGCTCCTGTCGCTGGTGCCGCGCTTCTACGAGCCGCAATCGGGGCGGATCCTGATCGACGGGCAGGACATCGCGGGGATGAGCCTGCGCTCGCTGCGGCGGCAGGTGGGCATCGTCAGCCAGGACGTGTTCCTGTTCGGCGGCACGCTGCGCGAGAACATCGCCTACGGCCGGCTGGACGCGACCGAGGACGAGATCCGCGACGCCGCCGCCAAGGCGCGGCTGTCCGAGATGATCGCCGACCTGCCCGAGGGGCTGGACACGGTGGTGGGCGAACGCGGCGTGACGCTGTCGGGCGGGCAGAAGCAGCGCGTGGCGATCGCGCGCATCTTCCTGCGCAACCCGCCGATCCTGATCCTGGACGAGGCGACCTCGGCGCTGGACACCGAGACCGAGCGCAAGATCCAGGCCTCGCTGGCGGAGTTGTCGCGCGGACGCACCACGCTGGTGATCGCGCACCGGCTGGCCACCGTGCGGGACGCCACGCGCATCGCGGTGATGGAGGCCGGGCGGATCACCGAGACCGGCACCCATGCCGAGCTGCTGGCACGCGGCGGGCGCTACGCGCGGCTCGCCGCCGCGTAGGCATTTCCCGCCGCGCGGGGTCTTGCGGGCGGCGCCGATGTCTGTGAAACCAATCCTGATAGAACTTATCGGGATTGTGCCGGCATGGAGACCAGCCCCCAGCCAGACGGCCGGATCGCCGTCCGCGGCCTGAGCGTGCGCCGCGGCGCGGTGCAGGCGTTGCGCGGCGTCGACCTCGACGTGGCGCCCAGTGCAATGACCGCGCTGCTGGGGCGCAACGGCTGCGGCAAGTCCACGCTGCTCAAGACCATCGCGCGCATCCTGCCCGCGGCCGGGGGCACGATCGAGATCGACGGCACGCCGCTTGATCGCTTGTCGCCCCGCGCGGCGGCGCGGCGCATGGCGCTGCTGCCGCAATCGCCGATCCTGCCCGAAGGGATGCGCGTGCGCGACCTGGTGGCGCAGGGCCGGCATCCGCATCGCGGGCTGGTACGCCACTGGTCGCCCGCCGACGACGCCGCGATCGCCGACGCGATGCAGGCGACCGACGTGGCGCAATTCGCCGACCGTCCGCTCGAGGCGCTGTCGGGCGGCCAGCGGCAGCGCTGCTGGATCGCGATGACGCTGGCGCAGGACACGCCGATCCTGCTGCTGGACGAGCCGACGACATATCTGGACCTGTCCGTGCAGCTCGAGATCATGGGCCTGCTCGCGCGGCTGGCGCGCGCGGGGCGCACGGTGCTGGTGGTCCTGCACGAGCTGAACCTGGCCGCCGCCTTCGCCGACCGGATCGTGATGATGCGCGACGGTCGGATCGATGCGGCGGGTCCGCCCGAGGCGGTGATCACCGCGCCGGTGCTGTCGCGCGTCTTCGGGCTGGACGCGCGGGTGATCGCCGACCCCGAGACCGGCCGCCCCGTCTGCCTGCCGCGGACGGCGGCATGAGCGCGCGGGCGCTGTTCTGGCCGGCCGGGCTGGGCCTGCTGCTGGTCGCGCTGGCCTGGCATCTCGGCGCCGGGGCGCATGCGGTGCCTGTGCGCTCGGTGATCCCGACGCTGCTGGCGGGCGGCGACAGCTACGAGGCCGCCGTGATCGCCGAGATCCGCCTGCCGCGCGCGCTGGGCGCGATGCTGGCGGGCGCCGCGCTGGCGGCGGCGGGCGCGCTGATGCAGGGCGCCACGCGCAACCCGCTGGCCGAGCCGGGGCTGTTCGGTCTGCTGGCAGGCGCCGCGCTTGCGGTTGTCGCGGGGCAGGGGGTGTTCGGCCTCGGCGCGCCGACGCTGTTGCCTTTGCTGGCCGCGGCGGGCGCGCTGGGCGGAGCGCTGATGGTCTGGGCCCTGACGGCTGCCGCGGGCGGTGGCGCGGGCATGCTGACGCCGGTGCTGGCCGGGGCGGCGGTGACGGCGTTCCTGGCGGCGCTGACGATGCTGCTGAACCTGCTCGACCAGCGCGGGTTCGAGGATCTGCGCATCTGGCTGTCGGGATCGCTGGCGGGCCTTCGGATGCCGGTGGTGGCGCTGGTGGCGCCCTGGGCGCTGGCCGGGCTGGTGGCGGCGCTGATCGCGGCGCCCAAGCTGACCGTGCTGTCGCTGGGCGACGAGGCCGCGCACGCGCTGGGCGTGCCGGTCGCGCGCATCCGCGCGCTGGCGCTGGCCGCCGTGGTCGTGCTGACGGCGAGCGCGGTCGCATTGGCCGGGCCGCTCGCCTTCGTCGGGCTGACCGTGCCGCACGCCGCGCGGCTGCTGATCGGCACGGACTATGCGCGGCTGCTGCCGGCGAGCGTGGTGCTGGGCGCGATCTACCTGCTGGCGGCCGACACGCTGGGGCGGACGGTGATCGCACCGGCCGAGGTCTCGACCGGGATCCTGACCGCGCTGGTGGGCGCGCCGGTCTTCGTGCTGCTGCTGCGAGCGCGGGCATGAGCGTGCTGCGCGCCTCGGGGATGGGCCATCGCGTGGCATTCGAGGTGCCTGCGCGCGGCGCCGCCATGCTGGCAGCGCTGGTCGGGGCGATCGGCGCGCTGCTGCTGGCGAGCCTCGCGCTGGGCAGCGCCGACGTGGGCCTGGGTGACGCGCTGGCGGCGCTGGTCGGCACCGCGTCCGAGCGGGCGGACCTGGTCGCGACCGAGTTCCGCCTGCCGCGCGCGCTGACCGCGCTGCTGGCGGGCGGGTTGCTGGCGCTGTCGGGCGCGCTGCTGCAGGGCACCACGCTGAACCCGCTGGCCGACCCCGCGCTGGTCGGCGTCAGCCAGGGCGCGGGGTTGGCGGTGATCGTGCTGGCGGTGCTGGTGCCGGCGGCGCCGGATGCGTGGCGCGCGCCGGCGGCGTTCGGTGGCGGCATGGCGGCCGCGGCGGCGATCCTGTGCCTGACGGGCATCCGCGCGGGCGGGGCGCAGACGCGGTTCCTGCTGACCGGCATCGGCCTTGCCGCCTTCCTGACCGCGATGACCACGGCGCTGCTGACCTACGGCCGCATCTCGGACGCGCACGAGGCGCTGGGCTGGCTGGCCGGGTCGGTGCGCTCGGCCTCTTGGGACGAGGTGCAGCGCAGCGCCCTGGCCACTGTCGCGGCGCTGGCGATCTGCGTTCTGGCCGCGCGGCCGCTGGCGGCGCTGCGGCTGGGCGACGATCTGGCCGCCAGCCTTGGTCACCGCGTGACTCGCGCGCGCACCGGGCTGCTTCTGGCGTCGGTCGCGCTGGCATCGGCGTCGGTGTCGGTCGTGGGACCGGTCGCCTTCGTCGGCCTGCTGGCGCCGCATGCCGCGCGGCGGCTGGCGCGCACCGGGCCGGGGCTGCACCTGGCGCTGACCTGGGCCGTGGGCGCGTGCCTGGCCGCCGGCGCCGACCTGGCCGGACGCACCGCGTTCGGTCCCGTGCAGGTGCCCGCCGGGCTGGTGACCGCGCTGGTCGGCGCGCCCTGTTTCGCCCTGCTCATGCTACGAACCCACCGCAAGGAGACGCCATGATCCGCACATCCCTTGTCGCCGCGCTCGGGCTGCTGGCCGTGCCGGCACTCGCGCAGGACTTTCCCCTGACCATCGATCACAAGTTCGGCGAGGCGGTCATCGACGAGGCCCCCGAGCGGGTGGCGAGCCTCGATTTCTCGGGCGCCGACGACCTGCTGGCGCTGGGCGTGCAGCCGGTGGCGCTGCGCCACTGGTACGGCGATTTCGAGGGCGCGCTTTGGCCCTGGGCCGCGCCCGCGCTGACGGGAGATCCGGTCGTGCTGCGCGGCGAAATCGACTACGAGAAGGTCGCCGCGTCCAATCCCGACGTGATCCTGGCGCTGTGGTCGGGCATCACCGAGGCCGATTACGAGCAACTGAGCCGCATCGCGCCGGTGGTGGCGGTGCCTGAGGGCGTCGGCGATTACGAGCTGCCGTGGGACGACCGCGCGCGCATCGCCGGCCGCGCGGTCGGGCGCGAGGACGAGGCCGAGGCGCAGATCGCCGCCATCGAGGACCGGCTTGCCGCCACCGCCGACGCGCATCCCGATTGGGACGGCAGGACCGCCAGCGTCGCCTATGCCCTCAGCGGTACGCCCGGGGCCTACACCTCGGCCGATATCCGGCCGCAGCTTCTGGCGCAGCTGGGGTTCGAGACACCGCCCGCCATCGACGCCGCAGCGTCCGCGGGCAACGCCTTCGCCGTCACGCTGAGCGAGGAGGCGCTGTCGACCCTCGACGCCGACGTGATCCTGTGGATCTCGACCGACGGCGACTTCGCGCCGGTCGAGGCGCTGGTGACGCGGCGATTCCTTGGGGCAACGAAAGGCGGGCACGAGGTCTTTGCCGGGCCGCTGCTGAGCGGGGCGCTGTCGCATGCGTCGCTGTTGAGCCTGCCATACGCGCTGGACCTGCTGGTCCCCGCGCTCGAGGCGGCGATGGCCGGCGACGGGCCGGTCGTGACCGAGTGAGCGTCGCCTTCACCCTGGCGACGACGGGCGCCGTCGCGGACGATCTGGTGGCGCTGAACGCGCGCGTGCTGCCGGGCATGACGCGGCGCGATCACGCGGCCTGGGTGATGAACGTGCTGGCGCATGTGGTGGGCCCGGTGCTGGCGCGCTGGGATGCCGAGGGCCGGTCGCTGGCCGCCGTCGGCGGCGAAGACGTCGCCCTGGTCGCGCGGGTGGTGCCCGAGGGGCGCGTGGATTTCGAGATCGCCGCGACCGCACCCCCGGTGACGGCGCCGGTGACCGCGCCCGCGGCAGCGATCGCGGTGGCGCGGCTGTTCGCGCCGTCGGTTAACGCGCTGGCCTATGGCGGACCGCTGGCACCGCGCGCGCTGTGGCGGATCGCGGGCGATGGCCTCGCCTGGGGCTGGATGCAGGCCGGACGGCCGGACCGCGCGCGCGACGTGCTTGGCCGCTACGGCGCACCCTTCGCCAACCGGCAGTTGCAAGTGGCCGCCGATCGCGTCGCCCGGCGCGGCGGCTGCTGCCGCTACCTGTCGGTCTCGGGCGAAACCTGCGCCAATTGCCCGCTGCGCAAGGATGCGGCGTAGCCCCGAAAACGAAGAAGGACGCCCCCGAAGAGGCGCCCTTTTCCCTGCTGTAGGGGTTTGCCCTCAGAATGACTTGGTCACGCCCAGGCTGACCACGCGGCCTTCGCCCTGCCAGCACGAGGACGTGCCGAAGGACGTCTGGCAGCTTGCGGTGTAGCGTTCGTCCGTCAGGTTGGTGACGTTGATATCCGCGGTCCAGTCGCGGGCGAAGTCCCAGGTCGCGCCGGCGTCCAGCAGCCAGCCGCCGTCGACGTCCAGCGTGTTGGCGTTGTCGGCGTAGCTGTCGCCGCGATACCGCGCGCTGGCGCGCAGTTCCAGTTCGGGGAAGGCCAGCGGCGTGTAGGCCACGTTCAGCGAGCCGAACTGCTCGATCACCGATTGCGGCGTCTTGCCCTCGATGGTCGGATCGTCGTCGAAGTCCACGATCTCGACGTCGAGGTTGGTGTACGCGGCGCCCAGCCGGACGCTGTCGCTGACCTGCCAGTCTGCCTCGATCTCGAACCCGCGCGAGCGCAGCGCGCCCAGGGTGCGGCTGTCGAAGGTGCCCGAGTTGACCAGCGACTGCGACACGTTCTCGCGCCGGATGTCGAAGGCCGAGAGCGTGATCAGCGACGCGTCGTTGGGCTGCCACTTCACGCCGACCTCGACCTGGCGGCCGGTTTCGGGGTCGGCATCCTCGGACGCGGCGCCCAGGGCCTGCGGGTTGAAATAGGTGCCGACGGTCGCGTAGGGCGTCACGTTTCCGATCTCGCGCGCCAGCGCCAGGCGCCAGGTGAAGGCGTCGTCCTGCCGGTCGAGGTCGGTGCCAAGTTCGTCGTCGAAGGACGACCAGACGGTGTCGTAGCGCGCGTTCACGGTGCCGATCCAGCCGTCGCCCCAGCGCACCTGGTCCTGCGCGTAAAGGCCGATCTGGTCCTGCACGCGCACGCCGTCGATGTAGGGAGAGCCGACCGCCGGCTGATCGTCGCCGTAATCCGGATCCTCGGGGTCGAGCGGCGTGCCGAAGGCGAAGGACTGCTCTTCGTCCAGCCGGTAGCGGCGCATGTCGAGGCCGACCAGCAGGTCGTGCGTCACGGCGCCGGTCGCCACCTCGCGGGTGAAGCGCAGGTCGTTCTGGGCGATCGTGGCATAGCTGTCATGCGCGAAGACGAAGCGCGACACGTCGGCGCCGGGCACGGGCACCTGCCCGCTGGTGAAGCCGTTGGGGTAGACGTAGAGCTCCTCGATATCGGCGTAGCCGAGGCGCAGCGTATCGGTCATCTGCCAACCGCCGACGTCGCGGCGGTAGATGCCGGTGGCGATCAGCTGCTCGCGCTCGTACGCGTCCGAATCCGGGTCGCCGCCGTTGTAGTAGTCGTCGAAATAGCCGAAGGGCGCTTCCTTCTCGGTCCCGAAATAGGGCAGGAACTGGCCGCCCACGTGGTCCTGGTCCATCTGGGTGTAGCTGAGATGCAGCGTCAGCTTGCCGCCGTCGTCGAACGCCTTGGTGGCGCCGCCGTAGACCGTGCCCTCGACCCCCGGATCGAACATGCCGTGGCCGTCCTGGCGCTGCAGCTTGCCGCCGACGCGGTACGACAGGTCGTCGCCGATCAGGCCGGCCGCCTCGCCCTGCACCCAGGCGCGGCCCTCGCTGTCGGCGCCGAAGGTCAAGGTGCGGCCTTCCGAGCCGTCGGGCAGCTTCGAGACATAGTTGACCACGCCGCCCGGGCTGGACGCGCCGTAGAGCATCGAGGCCGGGCCCTTCAGTACCTCGACCCGTTCGAGCAGGAACGGATCGACGTAGAACGTGCCGAACCCGTACGAGAACAGCGACAGCCCGTCCATGAACGCGCCGGTGTCGAACGAGTTGAAGCCGCGGATGTAAAACCAGTTGGTGTCGCTGTCATAGCCGTAAAGCTGCGCCTGCACGCCGGGCACGTCGCGCAGCACCTGGTCGACCTTGGCGGGGTTCTGACGCTCGAACGTCTCGCGGCCGACGACGCTGACCGATTGCGGCACCTCGGTGATCTCGGTCGCGGTCTTCATGCCCGACAGGGTGTTCGGATTGACGTCGTCGCCGACCGGCTCGGCGCCCTGTACCTCGAACGTGATCCGGCCGAGGTCGATCGCCTGCTCTTGCGCCAGGGCGGCCGGCGCCCCGGCCAGGATCGTCGTGGTGGCAAGCACCGCGCGTACGGCTGCGTTGCGTCGTGTCATCACTGTCCCCTTCGACATGGTTGTTGGCCGCGCGCACGCGAAGGCGCGGCGGCTTTTGATCCCGTCTGCTACGGAAGAAGCCGGGGGCTGTCTTGACTGAAACTGTCGGGAATTGTGCGATCCTGCTCCGGACCGTGCGTGCGCCGCCATGCGCCCGGGGTCTGGCCGACGACGGCGCCGAAGGCGCGGGTCAGGTGCGCCTGGTCCGCGAAACCCACCTCGGCCGCGACGTCGGCGATGCTGCGGGCGGGGTCGCGCAGCAACCGCTGCGCCGCCGTCACGCGCAACGCTTGCAGCGCACGGTGCGGGCTTTGCCCGCGGCTTTCGCGGAACGCATGGGCGAAGCGGCTTTCCGACAGGCCGACGGCTTCGGCCATCTCGGACACGGACAGGCGCCGGCGCATCTCGGCCCGCATCAGCGCGTCGACCTTGACCAACTGCCGTCCGGTCAGCCCGCCGCGAACCGGCAGCACGGCGGACAGTCCGGCCGCGGCGAAGACCCGCGCGGCCAGCGCGGTCGCCAGTGCGTCCCGCGCCAGCGCGGCGGCGCCGTCGCCGTCGAGATCCTGCGCCAGCAGCCGCGCGATCGCGGTCACGTCCGGCGCCTCGGGCAGGGCGACGGGGTGCGCCATCAGGTGGCCCGCGTCCAGCGCGCCGGCTTTGAGCCGCTGGCGCAAGGCCCCGGCGTCGAAATGCAGGTCGAGATGCGTCAGCCGCCCGCCGCGCGAAAAGCGCGAGCGCACCGCGACGCCCGCCGGCACGTAGGCCACGCGGACGGGGGCCTGCGCATCGAAGCCCGCACCGCCGAGCCGCAGGGTGCTTTCGCCCTCATCCAGCACGACGACGAATCGCGGATCGCGGGCGGTGTAGGCGCCGTGGCCGTCCTGCCCGACATCGACCCGCCACAGATCCGCGACGACGCCGTGCCAGCTGGCATAGACCAGCGGCGCTGCCGGCCGGATGCCGGACAGGAAAGAGGTCACGGCGGGACGAAAGCTCATCGGCCGACGAATTCCTGAATGTTTAAGTCAACAATATCTATTCCAGACCCGTGCAGCAGGTTCAATGGCCAAACCGTGACTGCGGAGCAACATTCCGACGGTTTTTATCGGCTATTGCCCTCCGCGGAAAAACGTGGTCCGAGTCGGCCAAGTCGCCTGCGCCAGCCAACACCCGTCAGCCACGCATATCGACTTCGCTTGAGACGAACCGAACGGGGACCCGACATGCACAGATTCAGAACCCTCGCGCTTGCCGCGGCGTGCGGCGCCGCGCTGGGTGCGCCCGCGCTGGCTCAGGACGAGGTGGGCGCGCGCCTGTCAATCGAGCTGAACGCCGCCGAGACCGAGGGCGAGGCCTGCAAGATGTCCTTCGTCGTCATCAACGGCCACGACACCGACATCGCCCAGGCGGTGTTCGAGACCGTGCTGTTCGACGCCGAGGGCCAGGTCGACCGGCTGACGCTGTTCGACTTCGGCGCGCTGCCGGCCGGGCGGACCCGCGTGCGGCAATTCGTGATCCCGGGCACGCCCTGCGACGGGCTCGGTCGCGTGCTGTTCAACGGCGCCGACACCTGCGAGGCCGAGACGCTGGGCGCGGATGCCTGCGAGGCCGACCTGCGGCTGGACAGCCGCGCCAGCATCGACGTGCTGGGATGATGGAGATGCCAGCCGCGCTGCAACGGATCGCCGACCTGGGCGGTCCCGTCGTCCTTCTTCTGATCGCCGTGTCCGTGGTGACGCTGGCGGTCGTGCTGTACAAATTCTGGCAGTTCAAGAGCGCCGGGGTCGGCCGCCACACCGCGCTGTCCGAGGCTGTCGCCGCCTGGGATCGCGGCGATCGCTCCGGGGCGCGCGCCGCGCTCGACCGCTCGACCAGCTACCTTGCGCCGGTGGTCGACATGGCGCTTGGCGCCGGACCCGGTGCCGCCACCCGCCTCGAGGCCGAGGCCGAGACACGCTTCGCCCGGCTGGAGCGGGGCCTGCGCTTTCTCGACACCGTCGCGCAGCTTGCGCCGCTGCTGGGCCTGTTCGGCACCGTGCTGGGCATGATCGAGGCGTTCCAGGCGCTGCAGGACGCGGGCGCGCAGGTCGACCCGTCGATCCTGGCCGGCGGCATCTGGGTCGCGCTTCTGACCACTGCCGTGGGCCTGGTGGTGGCGATGCCGACCGCCATCGCGCTCAGCTGGTTCGAGGCGCGGATGGATTCCGAGCGTGTCACCGCCGGCCGTGCGATCCACACGATCCTGTCGCCGCGCGGCCGGGCGCCGGCGCAGGATCCCGGCCTCGCCCCGGCCCATGCGTAAGATCCGCGCGCGGCGGCGGTTGTCCATGACGTCGCTGATCGACGTCATCTTCCTGCTGCTGTTGTTCTTCATGCTGACGTCGACCTTCTCGAAGTTCTCCGAGGTCGAGATCGCCGCCGCGGCACGCGGACCGGTCGGCAGCGATGACCGCCCGCCGCTGTTCCTGCAACTGGGCGCGAACGACATCCGCCTGAACGGCGACGCCGTGGCGCTGGACGCGCTGCCGGACGCGCTGGCGCCCGAGACGGCCGAGGCGCCGCGCGTACTGCTGGTCGCGCTGCGCTCTGGCGTGACGGCGCAGCGGCTGACCGACCTGCTGGTGGCGCTGCGCGGGGTGCCGAACCTGAGCCCGACCGTAATGGGGGCATCATGAGAGCAGCCCCCAAGCGCGCGACGCGCGAACCCACGATCGCGCTGATCAACATCGTCTTCCTGATGCTGGTCTTTTTCATGGTGGCGGGCACGCTGGCGGTGCCGCTGGACGGCGACCTGACCCTTGTCCAGACGCGCGACCTGGAAGGCCGGGCGCCGCCCGACGCGCTGGTGGTGCATCCCGACGGGCGGCTCAGCTATCGCGGAGACGCCGTGGCCTCGCCCGAAGCATACCTGGAGATGGCCGAGGCCACGACGATGCCGGGCGAGGACGGCCCGACCGTGCGGATCGTGCCCGACCGCGAACTCGACGCTTCCGAACTGGTGCGGATCGCGGGTGCCCTGCGCGCGGCTGGGGCCGCCCGCGTGCTGGTGGTGACCGAACGGGGGCTGAGATGAGCGGGCGCGGCGTGGCATCCTCGAACGCGGCGAAGCTGGTCGCGCTGGTGGCGGCGGGCGCGGTGCATGCGGGCCTCGCCTGGGCGCTCTACGTCGAGGAGACGCCGCAGATCGAAAGCGCGCAGGGCGCCGAGACCGCGCGGACCGGCAGCTTTGCCGACCTCGTTCAGGGGACGATGCAGGCCGAGGATGCCGCGGAGGTCGCCGAACCCGTCGCGCCGCAACCGATCGAGCCGCCCGCGCCCGAGGAGACGCCGCAAGACCGGCCCGAGGCGGCCGAGCGCCCCGAGGCCGAGGCTTTGCCGCGCGCCGAGGCAGAACCGGCGGACCAGGCGGCGCCAGTCACGACGGCGATCGCGCCGCCCGAGCGCGTGGCGGAACCGGTGCCCGAAGCGGCCCCGCGCCCGGACGCGCAGACCGCCCTGCTGCCGCAGCGGGCGGATGGTGTCTTGGCAGCCAGCCCGGACGCTGCCGAGCCGGTGGCGCCGGACGCGCTTGAGCCTGAACCGGTCGCGCCACGCGAGACCGCGCAGCCCGTGGCGCCCGAGCCGCTGGACCCTGTCGCGCCAGATGCCCCGGTCGAGACCGCAGAAGCGCCGCCGGAGACGGTCGTGTCCGCCGACCCCGACAGCGCCGCCCCGCCGCGGTCGCTGCGGCCGTCGCCGCGCACCGCCGAGATCGAGGAGCGCGCGAGGCCAGAGCCGCAGTCCCGCCCGGAGCCCGAACCCGAACGGCGCGCCGCGCGCGGCAACGCGGAGCAGAACGCGCGGTCGGGCGCCGCCGATGGCCAGCGCGAGGCGCAGGCCAGCCAGCAGGGCACTCGGCAGGGAACGGCGCAGCAATCCGGCAACGCTGCGGCCAGCAACTACTCGGGCGAGGTCATGGCGCGGATCAACCGGGCCGGCCGTCCACGGACGAATTACCGCGGGCAAAGCCATGTCAGCTTTACCATCGCGGATTCGGGCGGGCTGGCCGGTGCCCGCATCGTGCAAAGCTCGGGCACCAGTGCGCTGGACCGCGCCGCGCTTCAGGTGATCCAGCGCGCGGCCCCCTTCCCGCCACCGCCGCCGGGTGTCAGACGCACGTTCACGATCATGATCGAGTTCGACTGAGGCGCGAACGAGAGGAGCGACGCTCAGCCCCAGGGGCCCGAGCGGTCCGGTTCCGGACGGGCGCTCGGGCGCGTGCGCGGGATCGAGCTGCGGGTCGTCTGCGCCGCAAGCTCGCGCAGTGCGGCGATGCGGTTCTCGGTCGCCGGGTGGGTCGAGAAGAGGTTGTCGTGCTTATGCGCGTGCAGCGGATTGATGATGAACATGTGCGCCGTTGCGGGGTTACGCTCGGCCGCGTGGTTGTCGATCCGCGACGCGCCGGCCTGGATCTTCGCCAGCGCCGAGGCGAGCCACATGGGCTCTCCGCAGATCTCGGCGCCGGCCTTGTCGGCGGCGTATTCGCGCGTGCGGCTGATCGCCATCTGCACCAGCGCCGCGGCGAGCGGCGCGAGGATCATCATCGCCAGCGCGCCGACGATGCCGAGGCCGCCCTCGCGCCGGCCGCCGAAGAACAGCGCGAAGTTCGCCAGCATCGAGATCGCGCCGGCAAAGGTCGCGGTCACGGTCATGATGGCGGTGTCGTGGTTGCGGATATGCGCCAGCTCGTGCGCGACCACGCCGGCCAGCTCGTCACGCGTCAGCGTGCGCATGAGACCGGTCGTCACCGCGACTGCGGCGTTCTGGGGGTTGCGCCCCGTCGCGAAGGCGTTTGGCTGCGGCGTGTCGATGACGTAGACGGCGGGCATCGGCATGCCGGCGTTGCGTGCCAGTGCGGCGACCATCTCGGACAGGCCGGACCGGTCGTTCGCCCCCACGGGGCGGGCATTGTGCATCTTCAGCACCATGCGGTCGGAATTCCACCACGCGAACGCGTTCATCCCGGCCGCGAGCACGAAGGCGATCACGATCCCGCCGGTCCCGGCCAGCAGGTAGCCGATGCCGAGGAACAGCGCCGTCATGGCCGCCATCAGGATTCCGGTCTTCACGTACGACATGGCAAGATCCTTCGCGGGGTCGGGACGCAGCGCATATGGGGACGGGCAGCGGGATTCGCCAGAGAGGCGCGGCCGGCCTGCACGGCTGTAATCGCGGCAGGTCATAGGCCGGCTTGGCCAGCCGAGGCGGGCGGGGGCCGGAAACGCGCGCGTGCAGAACTGCGGAACTTACTTTAGTCTTTGGCAAATTGCCGTTACGCGGCGCCGAAAGCGAGGGGAATTGCCAGTGCCCGACCGATTTCTAGCACAGCGTGCCGCACTTGCGGACTTCAGCAACTTCGCGTTCCGGACTTCGGATCTGGACGCGCTGCTGACCCGCGCGGCCGAGCTCGTGTCGGAGGCGCTGGA
>NZ_JBELMH010000002.1:48812-75294 GCF_042096055.1 Citreimonas sp.
CGGATCTGGACGCGCTGCTGACCCGCGCGGCCGAGCTCGTGTCGGAGGCGCTGGAGGTGGAACTGGTCAAGGTCCTGCAGCATCGCCCCGAGCACGGGGACTTCCTGCTGCGCGCCGGCGTCAACTGGGAGCCGGGCGTGGTCGGCCACGCCACGCTGCCGGACCACGAACGGTCGCCCGCCGGGCACGCGCTGCTGACCGGAGAGCCGGTGGTGTCGCGCCGGATCGATGAAGAGGACCGCTTCACCATCCCGGACCTGCTGGTGCGGCACGGCGTGCGAAGCATGGTCAACGTCATCATCTCGGGCGACGAGCAGGCATTCGGCGTGCTCGAAATTGACTCGCCCGACCAGCGCGATTTCGACGGCGACGAGATCGCGTTCCTTAGCACCTACGCCAACCTCGTGGCCATGGCGGTCGAGCGCATGGGCCGCAACGCCGAGCTGGAGCGGCGCGCGCGCGAACACTCGGTGCTGGCGCGCGAACTGGGGCACCGCGTGCGCAACGTGCTGGGCCTCGTGCAGGCGCTGGTGTCGCAAACCGAGGTGGAGGGCCGCTCGGCCAGCGAGTTCCGCGACGCGCTAAAGGGCCGGCTGCAGGCGCTGTCGAAGGCGGAAAGCCTGGTTTTCGAGGACCACGTGGACGTGGTCGATCCGCGTCGTATCGCCGAGGACGTGCTTGCGCCGCACCGCAGAGCCGGGGCCGAGACGATTGTCATCGACGGCCCCGACGTGCGTCTGCCGGCGCGCATGGGGCGGATGTTCGGCCTTGCGCTGCACGAGCTGGCCACCAACGCGGCGAAATACGGCGCGCTGACCGAGAAGGGCGGCCATGTGCGGCTGGACTGGACGATCGACCGCACGTCCGAGCCGCAACGCCTGCGGATCTGCTGGCGCGAGGTCGGCGGCCCTGCGGTCACGCCGCCCGACCGGCAGGGCTTCGGCTCGCTGCTGCTGCAAAGCGTCGTCGGACGCGAGATGGGGGGCGAGGCCGAACTGGATTACCGCCCGGGCGGGCTGGTCTACCAGCTGACCATCCCGCTGGAGTGACCGCGCGGACGCGCGGCGCGCCGGTTGCGCATCCACGGGCTTGATCGCCGCCGCGCAAGGCGCGAGTCTGCGCCGACGGGCGGCGCGGCCGCCGGGATCGCGGACAGCAGAGGTGCAGCGGAATGATAGACGAATTCAAGGACTTCATCGCCAAGGGCAACGTCATGGACCTGGCGGTGGGCATCATCATCGGCGCGGCGTTCACCGCGATCGTCAATTCGCTGGTGGGCGACCTGATCAACCCGTTCATCGCGCTGTTCACCGGCGGCATCGACTTCTCGGGGTGGTTCTACATTCTGGGCGAGGGCGAGTTCGCGTCGATCGCCGAGGCGGCCGAGGCGGGCGTACCGGTCTTCGCCATCGGCAACTTCCTGATGGCCTGCGTGAACTTCCTGATCATCGCGGTGGTGGTGTTCCTGCTGGTGAAGATGGTGAACCGCATCAAGTCCGTCGCCGACAAGCCCGACGACGTGGCCCCCGCCGTGCACACGGGCCCGTCCGAGCTGGACGTGCTGCTGGAGATCCGCGACAGCCTGAAGCGCGGCGGCCCGGCCGAGTGACGCGGTCCCGGGGCTTCACCCGGCTCGCGCGATGGGGTAGCCGCTTGCGGACCTGACGGGAGAGCGGCGATGCTGCCATGGATCGAACTGGCGGCTGCGACGGCGCCCGAAGGCGGCGTGCTGCGGCTGCTGCGCCGGGGGGACGAGTTCTCGATCCGCCTGGGCGGCGGGAACGAACTGATGAACAGTCGGCTCGGCGGATCGGAAGAGGCGCTGGCGACGCTGGCACTGGACCGGCTGGGCGGGCGTGGGGCGCCGGTGGTGCTGATCGGCGGGCTGGGGATGGGATTCACCCTGCGCGCGGCGCAGGCCGTGGCGCCGCCGGACGCGCGGCTGATCGTCTCCGAGATCGTGCCCGAGCTGGTGGAGTGGGCTTCGGGACCGATGCAGCCGGTCTTCGGCGACTGCCTGGCCGATCCGCGGGTCGAGATCCGGCAGGGCGACGTCGGCGACGAGATCCGCGCCGGCGCAGGGGCCTACGACGCGATCCTGCTGGATGTCGACAACGGCCCCGACGGGCTGACGCGCGACGACAACGACGCGCTTTATGGCGAGGGCGGCCTGCGCGCCGCGCGGGGGGCGCTTCGGCCGGGCGGCGTGCTGGCGGTCTGGTCGGCGCACACGGATGCGGGTTTCACCAAACGTCTTTCGCTCGCCGGGTTCGCGGCCGAGACGCACGCCGTCCGTGCCGGCCACGGCAAGCGCGGCGCGCGGCACACGATCTGGACCGCGCGCCGGCACCAAGGCTGATGCCTCCTAGGCGGCGGCGCAGGACCAGTAACCGTCGTAGCCCACCGTCAAAGCGGGCTCGGTGTCGAGCTCGAACACCAGTGTCGCCTCGTCGTCGTCCTCGGGGGTCACGGTGATGACGAAGCTGTCGGTCTCGGCGACGGTGCCCTCGGGCGTGGGCGGCGTCGTGGCCGAAAGCTCGACCAGCTGGCCCGAGATCGCGGTGACGCCCTGGCCTTCGCGCCCGACGGCAAGGACCGGCTCGGCCGTAACGGAGCGGCTGAAGGTGCAGGGCGCGTCGCCCACGACCTGCGTGATCTGCGCCCTGTCGATCGGTTCGAGGTCGAGCGTCGCGACGACCGGGCTGGCCAGCGCGTCGATCAGCGAGGCGACCTCGGGCGGGCCGGGCTCGTGCCCCAGCGCGGGGTCGTCCACCGTCTCGCCGTTCTCCAGCCGTTCGATCAGCCAGCGCATCTCGGATATCTCGCGGTTCTGCGCGGCGATGATCTCGTCCGCCAGTTTCTGCGCGCGGGGATCGGACAGGTTGGCGCGCTCCGACGTCATGATCGCGATGGAATGGTGCGGGATCATCGCCTTCATCCAGGCCACGTCGCCCACGGTTTCCTGGCTGCGCACCAGCCACAGGAAGATGCCGAAGAAGACCGCCGCGCCGCCGAAGATCGCGGCGTTCAGCTTGCGGTTGCGGTACATGCCCAGCATGTAGGCGAGCATGACGATGGCCATGGCCATCCCCATGTAGAGCGCCATCCACATGCGGGTCTGGCTGAAGAAGACGTGCTCCAGCGACCAGCTGTTGAGATACATCAGGATGTACATGACGACCGTCGAGGTGGCGATCATCGCCGCGAAGCGCAGGTACATGCCGCCTCCACCGCCGTGCTGGTGATCCTGGTCCTGCCCGGATCGGTCGTGGTCTTCGTGCGCCATGCCGTCCTCCGTTTTTCGCAACCGTCGGAAAACAAACCGGTTCGCGGCCCCCGGGGTTCCGGCCTGTGCGCAGGCCTAGCCGGGGCCGGGCGCGGCATGCGCAGGCCTGCCACGATCCAGCACGCCGAAGCCGAGGCCGGGCACGCGCAGGCCCTGCGCGGTCATCTCGGCCGTGCCGCCGGGGCAGTCGACCGGCCGGGCGGGCGGGTCCACGGGGTGCCAGCGTTCGTCCAGCGAGAAGTTCAGCACGATCGTCAGCGTGCGCGTGTCGTCGAAGCGGTCGAACACGATCAGCGGCGCGGCGGCATGCGCGCCGGTGCGCTCGGCGCCGAGGCGCAGCACCGGCATCTCGCGCCGCCAGCGCAGCAGGTCGCGCAGGAAGTTAAGCACGCTGTCCGGATCGTCCTGCTGTTCGGACACCGCCAGGGCCAGGTGTTCGGGGGCGACGGGCATCCACGGCTCGGCTTCGGAGAAGCCCGCGCCGGGCGCGTCCGCGCTCCACGGCACCGGGGTGCGCACGCCGTCGCGGCCGACGAAATCGGGCCAGAGGTTGATCGACCACGGGTCGCGCAGCGCCTCGAACGGCATGTCGGGCTGCGGCAGGCCCAGCTCTTCGCCCTGGAAGATGATGCCGCCGCCGCGCAGCGTGGCCTGCAGGAACAGCAGCAGCTTGGCGGCGCGTGCCCGCTCTCCGGCGCGTTCGGCGAAGCCGGTCAGGTTCGACACCGCCCGGATGGAATCGTGGTTGGTGAGGTTGTTCATCAGCCAGCCCGACCCGATGAAGTCCGACCGCACCTCGAGCTGGCGCATCCATTGCTCGAGCGTCTGGTCGGTGTTGATCAGGTCGAAATCGTAGACCGCGTGCAGCCGCGCGTCGTCGGCGGTGTACTTGACCGCGAAGCGCGAGCTGTCGACGTCGGCCAGCTCTCCGATCAGGGCGCGGGTGGGCCGGTAGGGTTCGACGGCCTCGCGCAACGTCTCGATGATGGCGATCGCGTCGGGCAGATCGCGGTCGAACAGGTGCTGCTGGCGCGCGAACGGGTTGCCGGGGCCGCCGCCCAGGCGGATCTGGTCGTCGCCGGGCAGGCGGGGCGGGTTGTCGCGCAGGTTCGCGTCGCAGCACAGGCACTGGATCGCGTCGAGGCGAAAGCCGTCGACCCCGAGGTCGAGCCAGAAGCGCAGCGCGTCGATCACCGCGTGCAGCGCGTCGGAGTTGCGCAGGTTCAGCGCCGGCTGACAGTCGAGGAACGGATGGTAGTAGTATTGCTGGCGTCGCGGCTCCCACGTCCAGGCCGACCCGCCGCCGAAGGACGACAGCCAGTTGTTGGGCGGGCCGCCATCGGGCGCGGCGTCGGCCCAGACGTACCAGTCGGCGCGCGGCCCCGTGCGGTCGCGTCGGCTTTCCAGGAACCACGGGTGCCGGTTCGACGTGTGGCACGGGATGAAGTCGAGCAGCAGCTTGAGGTTGCGCACATGGCACGCCTCGACCAGCTCCATCACGTCGCCGAGCGAGCCCATCTGCGGGTCGACGTTGCGCATGTCGCTGATGTCGTAGCCGAAATCCTGTCCCGGCGAGGGGTAGAACGGCGACAGCCAGACCCCGTCGACGCCGAGCGAGGCGATGTGGTCGAGCCGGTCTATGACACCGCGCAGATCGCCTACCCCGTCGCCGTCGCTGTCGGCGAACGAGCGGATGTAGACCTCGTAGAACATCGCCCCGCGCCACCAGTCGCGGTCGGGATCGGACGGGCCGCGCGGCGTCAGCATCGCCTCGGCGACCTGCGCGGCGCGCCCCGCGTCCAGGGTTGCTGGGGCTTGCTCGCTCATGCCCGAGTGCCCTCGGCCTGCGCACCGGGCGGACGGCCGAACCACGCGCCCCAGGCGGGCAGGTGGATGCCGCTGTCGTCCGCGTGGCAGCCGAAGCCATGCCCGTCGAGCGCATCGCCGCTGACCGCGTGCCCGAGGTCCAGGCACGTGCCCTCGGACGCGAGGTTGAAGGCGCAGAACACCGGCCCGCGCCCGTCGTCGCGGGTGAAGGCCAGCACGCCGTCGGGTGCGTCGTGGATCACCATGCTGCCGGTGCGCAGCGCGGGTTCGGTCCGGCGCCAATCGAGGAAGGCGCGCACGCGGTTCAGCGGGCTTCCGGGCTGGGTGTCCTGGACGTCGACGGCAAGGCGCGCATGCGCGGGCGGCACCGGCAGCCACGGGTCGGCTTCGCTGAAGCCGCCATGCGGTTCCTCGGCCTTCCACGGCATCGGCGTGCGGGCGCCGTCACGGCCCTTGTAGGCGGGCCAGAACTCCTTGCCGTAGGGGTCCTGCAGGTCCTCGAAGTCCAGCTGCGCCTCGGGCAGGGCAAGCTCGCTGCCCTGGTAGAGGCACGACGCGCCGCGCAGGCAGGTCAGCGCCGCCAGCGCCACCACGGCGGCGTCGGGCTCGTCCTCGACGCCGCAGCGGGTGGGGGTGCGCGTGAAGTCGTGGTTGTCCATCGCCCAGCAGGGCCAGCCGTCGTCGTCCGCATGGCCCAGCTTCTCGACCGACGCGCGCACCACGCCCGCATCCAGCGTCTCGGCGCCCAGCAGGTCGTAGCCGTAGGCCAGGTGCAGCCGGCCCGGCGCCGTATAGTCGCGGTGCAGCTGGGCGTAGTTCTCCTGGTGCATCTCGCCTAGCAGGACGCGATCCTCGTATTCGTCGATCAGCGCGCGCAGGCGTTCGAGAAAGCCCAGGTTCTCGGGTTGGCCGATGTCGCGGGTGTGGCGCTGGTGGCTGTAGGGGTTGAACTGGAAATGCGCGCCGCGCGGCGCCTCGGGCTCGGGCGGGTTGTCGCGCAGCTGCCGGTCGTGGAAGTAGAACGCGCACACGTCCAGCCGAAAGCCGTCGGCGCCGAGGTCCAGCCAGTAACGGCAGACGTCGAGCATCGCTTCCTGCACGTCCGGATTGTGGAAGTTCAGGTCGGGTTGTTCGCGCAGGAAGTTGTGCAGGTAGTATTGGCTGCGCCAGGGCGACCATTGCCAGGACGGCCCGCCGAACACCGACAGCCAGTTGTTGGGCGGCCCGCCATCCGGGGCCGCGTCGGCCCAGACATACCAGTCGGCCTTGGGGTTGTCGCGCGACAGCTTGCTTTCGGCGAACCACGGATGCTGGTCGGAGGTGTGCGACAGGACCTGGTCCATCAGCACCTTCAGCCCGCGCTTGTGCGCCTCGTCGAACAGCACCTGCACGTCGCCCTGCTGGCCGAACAGCGGGTCGACCGCGCGGTAGTCCGACACGTCGTAGCCGTAATCCTTCATCGGCGACTGCACGAAGGGCGAGATCCAGATCGCGTCGACGCCGAGTTCGGCCACGTAATCCAGCTTGCGCGTGATGCCGGCCAGGTCGCCCACCCCGTTGCCGGTGGTGTCGAGGAACGAGCGGGGATAGATCTGGTAGATGGCGGCGCCCTGCCACCATTGCGGTTGCGTCGTCATGGAAACGGCCCTCGTCTTTCGTTCTGAACAGGTGCGGCGCGGAGCAGGTTCCGAGGAAAGCCGGGCAGGATTTGGCGCTCGCCCGGAGCCTTGGCGAGGGGCCGCGACGCACGCGGATCGGCAGGGATCGGCCGCGAATGCATGCAATCGCGCGGATTGCCGCGCGGAATCCTGTCGCAAGACCCCCGTTCGTATTGTATTGCCGGATCAATCGGATTGTTTGGCCGCATCTTCGGGTTCTCCGCGTCGCGCGGACGCAGCCCGAGATGCGGCGTCAGGAGGACATAAGTGCCGGACGACCTGCGCGACGTGGAACTGGATCTCGACAGCGACCTGTTCATGCGGCGACTGCTGCGCGAGCTGGCCGGCACGCTCGAGGGCGTGGTCGGCGTCGACGCGGCCGAAGGCTATGTCAGCACCGTCGGCAGCCAGATGGGCCGCTGGATGGACCGGAACTATCGCGCCGCGCTGGGCACCGATGCGCTGACGCCCGAGCAGGTGGCGCAGGTCTGCGTCGATCTCAAGCGCCGGATCAACGGCGAGTTCTACCTGATCTCAGCTGACGAGGAGAAGCTCGTCTTCGGCAACACGCGTTGCCCGTTCGGCCGCATGGTCGAGGGGCGCACCTCGTTGTGCATGATGACCTCGAACGTTTTCGGGCGGATCGCGGCGGACAACCTGGGCTACGCCCGGGTCGAGCTGTCCGAGACGATCGCGCGCGGCGACGCGGGCTGCCGCGTGGTGATCTGGCTGGAACCCGGGCCCGAGGTGGCCGAGACGCGCGAATATTACCGCATCCCCGATCCCCCGAAGACCGGCGGCGCGACATGATCGACGACCGCCTGGCGGGCCTCGCGCTTGCGGATCACCCGGTGCCCACGCTGGTGGTGAGCCTCGACGGCGGGATTCGCTACGCGAACAACGCCGCGCTGGCCGAGCTGGGGCTGCGGCGCGTGGATCCGTGCGACCCGCCGCGGCTGGATGCCTGGGCGACGCCGCAGGGCGGCGGGCTGTATGATATGCTGGCGCTGGCGGCGTCCTCGTCGAACTGGCTGCCGCTGCGGCTGCAGCGCGGCGACGAGACGTTCCACCTGCGCGCGCGGGGTCTGCGCGCCGGCGACGGCGCAGCGCCGGCGGTGCTGATGACCGCGGTCCCCGACGCCACGGCGGGCTTTCGCACGCATGCCCAGCAGATTCGCGAGCTCAATGAACAGCTGGCCCTGCACCGCAAGACCGAGGCGAAGCTGAAGGCCTCGGTCGAGGCGTCCGAGATCCTCAAGCGCGAACTGGTCCACCGGGTGAAGAACAACCTGGCGATCATGTCGGCCCTGCTGCGGACCGAGGCGCGCTCGGCCCAGGATCCGGCGATCTCGTCGGCGCTGCTCGAGGCGTCGGGACGGATCATGTCGATCTCCGTCGTGCACGAGATCCTGGACGAGACCGGTCAGGCGGACGAGATCGACCTGAAGGCCGTGCTGACCGTCCTGACTGATCGCATGCGCGACTCGATCTGCCCGCCGCATGTCAGCCTGCATGCCGAGGTCTGCCCGGTCCGCGTGAACATCCGCAAGGCGCTGCCGGTGGTGCTGCTGGCCAACGAGCTGGTGACCAACGCGATCAAGCACGCCTTCGACGGGCGCGCCGCCGGGCGCATCGACCTGAGCGTCGAGCGGCACCAGGCGACCTGCCGCCTGGTCGTGGCCGACGACGGCATCGGCATGCGCCCGGACGAGACCGGCGCGCCGCGCCGGCCGCGCATCGTCTCGGCGCTGGCGGACCAGCTGGGGGCATCGCGCACCTGCGTCGTCGAGGGCGGCACGCACTGGACGATCGACTTCGCACTCTAGGCGTCCGCGCACGCACTCTGTGCGCCACATACGGCTTCCCGCATCGGGCCCGAGCCTGTAATCCGTGTCCGGGGGGCCAAGGGGGGAAAGATGAGCGAAACCGTGAAAACCCAGGTCTGCATCATCGGTTCGGGACCGGCCGGGCTGCTTCTGTCGCAGCTTCTGGCGATGGCCGGGATCGACAGCGTCGTCCTCGATCGCCGCGACCGCGCCTATATCGAGGGTCGCATCCGCGCCGGCGTGCTCGAGCAGGGCACCGTGCAGGCGCTGGAAGAGGCCGGCGTCGCCGACCGCCTGCACCGCGAGGGGCTGCCGCATGACGGCTTCGACCTGGCCTTCGACGGCGACCGGCACCGCATCGACCTGAAGGCGCTGACCGGCAAGTCGGTCACGGTCTACGGTCAGACCGAGGTGACGAAGGACCTGTTCGACCGCCGCTTCGCCGATGGGCAGCGCTTCTTCTTCAACGTCGAGGATGTGACGCCGGCCGACCTGACCACCGACGCGCCGCGCGTGCATTTCCGGCACGAGGACCGCGCCGTGACGGTGGAATGCGACTACGTCGCTGGCTGCGACGGGTTTCACGGCGTATCGCGCAAGGCGATCCCCGAGACGGTGCTGCGCACCTTCGAGCGTGTCTATCCGTTCGGCTGGCTGGGCATCATGGTCGACCGGCCGCCGGTCAGCCACGAGCTGATCTATGCCAACCACGCGCGGGGCTTCGCCCTGGCCTCGATGCGGTCGAAGACGCGCAGCCGCTACTACATCCAGTGCGAACTGGACGATCACGTCGACAACTGGTCCGACGACCGCTTCTGGGAAGAGCTTGCCGTGCGGCTGGGCCCCGAGACGGCGGCGAAGCTGGAAACCGGCCCCTCGTTCGAGAAGAGCATCGCGCCGCTGCGGTCTTTCGTCGCCGAGCCGATGCGCCACGGTGCGCTGTTCCTGGCGGGCGATGCGGCGCATATCGTGCCGCCCACCGGCGCCAAGGGGCTGAACCTGGCGGTCGCCGACATCCGGCTGCTGGCGCGCGCGCTGACGGCGCATTACCGCGGCCGCGACGACCGCCTTCTCGACGGCTACTCCGCCGCCGCTCTTCGCCGCGTCTGGAAGGTCGAGCGGTTCTCGTGGCAGCTGTCGACGCTGATGCACCAGTTCCCAGAGAACTCGCCGTTCGAGACGCGCATGCAGCGGGCCGAGTTCGACTACCTCTCGGGGTCCGAGGCCGCGTCGCGCTCGATCGCCGAGAACTACGTCGGCCTGCCGCTGGAGTAGCGAGCGCCGCCTGCCCGTTGTGCGTCGCGCCACGGCAGCCGGCAAAAGCGCTCGCGGCGGATAACGCCCGGGTGATAACGGGTGACAGAACGTCGCGGCGCGTTACCTTCGCGTCAAGAAGGATTCGCCATGGCCATTCTCAGACAGATCATCCTTTCGGCGGTCGTGATCGCGGCGGCGCTTTTCCTGTGGATCACCTACGTGCCGTCATCCGGGCCGTGGCTGGAACGCGCGGGGCTTGCCGGTCTGCTGGGTGTCGAGGCGGCCGAGCCGGCGCCGGCCGGCGGAGGCGGCTGGGGCGGGGGCGGTGCCGCGCGGGTCGTCGTTTCGGACGTGGCCGAAGGCGCCATCGACGACCGGATCGAGTCGATCGGCGACGGGCAGGCGCTGCGGGCCGTCACCCTGCGCGCCGAGGTCAGCGGCCAGATCACCGAGCTTCCCGTCGCCGGCGGCACCTATGTCGAGGCGGGATCGGTGATCCTGCGCCTCGATTCCGAGGCCGAGCGCATCGCGCTGGAACGCGCCCGCCTGATGCTGGACGAGGCGCGCGACGACGCCGAGCGGCTGGGCCAGTTGGCCGATGCCGGCACCGTCAGCGGCGTGCGCCAGCGCGAGGCGCGGCTGGCCCTGCGCACGGCCGAGCTGGAAGTGCAGCAGGCGGAATACGACCTCGACCGCCGCACGTTGCGGGCGCCGATCTCGGGGTGGATGGGGGTGCTCGATCTCGAAGAGGGTGATCGCGTCTCCGCGCAGGCCGAGATCGGGTCTATCACCGACCGTTCGGCCATCCTGATCGATTTCCGCATCCCCGAACGCGCGGTGGCGCAGGTCGACGTGGACACGCCGCTGAGCGCGCGGCCGCTGGGTATTCCGGACCTCGTGCTCGAAGGGCAGATCGCCGCGATCGACAACATAGTCGATCGATCCAGCCGCACGCTGCGCGTGCAGGGCCGCGTCGCCAACGACGACGACCGCCTGCGCGCCGGCATGGCCTTCAAGGTCCAGCTCAGCTTTCCCGGAGAGGTGCTGCCCGCCGTCGATCCGCTGGCCGTGCAATGGTCGAGCGAGGGGTCCTACGTCTGGGCCGTGCGCGACGGCAAGGCGCAGCGCGTGACCGTGACGATCCGCCAGCGCAACGCCGACAGCGTCGTGGTCGAGGGCGACCTGCAGCCGGGCGACCCGGTGGTGATCGAGGGCGTGCAGAGCCTGCGGCCCGGCGCGGATGTTGAGGTGGTCGAGGGCAGCGCCGCCACCGGGCAAGCCGCGCTCGACGGCCCGGCGCGGCTGTGAGGGCGCGGGGATGAGCACCGACGACAGCAAGGCCATCGGCGGGTCGGGCACCGCGCTGTTCGTGCGCCGCCCGATCCTGGCGCTGGTGATCAGCGCGCTGCTGATCCTGTCCGGCATCGCCGCCCTGTTCGGGGTCGAGATCCGCGAATTGCCCAACGTCGACAGCCCGGTCGTGACGGTCCGCACGGACTTTCCCGGCGCGTCGCCCGAAAGCGTCGACCAGGAAGTCACCGGCCGGATCGAGGGCGCGGTTGGTCGCGTGTCGGGCATCCGCACGATTTCGTCCTCGTCGCGCTTCGGGTCGAGCCGCGTGACGCTCGAATTCCAGGAGAACGTCGATATCGACGTCGCCGCCACCGATGCGCGCGACGCCGTGGCGCGGATCGCCAACCAGTTGCCCGAGGGCGCCGAGGCGCCGAGCGTGGTCAAGGCCGACGATGACGCGCAGCCGGTGGTGCGGATCGCCGTGACCTCTCCGGGCCGTTCGCCGCAGGAGTTGACGCGCATCGTGCGCGATCGGGTCGAGGACAGGCTGATCTCGGTCGAGGGCGTGGCCGACCTGCAGGTCTACGGCGACCGCGAGCCGATCTTCCGCGTCGACATCGACATGGCCGCGCTGGCCGCGCGCGGGCTGACGCTGGCCGACCTGCGCGCCGGGCTGGCTGACGTGGCCTACGATTCCCCCGCCGGCGACCTGTCGGGCGGACGGCAGTCGATCAACGTGCGCACCACGGCGACCGTGGCCACACCCGACGCATTCGAGGATCTGACCATCGCGCCCGACGTGCGCGTCGGCGACGTGGCGACCGTGACGCTGGGCCCCGCCCCGGACGAGACGATCCTGCGCGCCAACGGCCAGACCGGGATCGGGCTGGGCGTGATCCGACAGGCCACGTCGAACACGCTCGAGATCTCGCGCGACGTGCGGGCGGTGGTCGACAGCCTGCAGGCGTCGCTGCCCGACGACATCTCGATCTTCGTCACGTCGGACGACGCGATCTTCATCAACGGCGCGATCGAGGAGGTGCTGAAGACGCTGGGGATGGCGGTGGCAATCGTCGTCGTTGTGATCTTCGTCTTCCTGCGCGACGCGCGGGCGACGCTGGTGCCGGCGCTGACCATGCCGGTGGCGCTGATCGGCACGCTGGCGGCGATCTATCTCGTGGGCTTCTCGGTCAACATCCTGACGCTGCTGGCGCTGGTGCTCGCGACCGGCATGGTGGTCGACGACGCGATCGTGGTGCTGGAAAACATCGTGCGGCGGCGCGCCGACGGCATCGGCCCGCGCGCGGCGGCCGTGCTGGGTACGCGGCAGGTGTTCTTCGCGGTCGTGACCACCACCGCGACGCTGGCGGCGGTCTTCGTGCCGCTGTCCTTCCTGCCCGGCCAGGCGGGCGGGCTGTTCCGCGAGTTCGGCTTTACCCTCGCCATGGCGGTCGGCCTGTCGTCGGTGGTGGCGCTGACGTTGTGCCCGGTGCTGGCCAGCCGCATGCTGACGGCCGAGCCCGTCGCCGATCCGCGTGGTCCTATGGTCTGGCTGGGCAACCGGCTGGCGGCGCTCTACGCCGCGACGCTGCGCACGGCGCTGGCGCTGCCCGTGGTCGTGGTCGTCGCGGCGGTGCTGTTCGCGCTGACCGCGGCGATGATGTTCGGCGGCATCCGGCAGGAGCTGACCCCGCGCGAGGACCGCGCTGTCGCCCTGCTGATCGTCAACGCGCCGCAGGGCGTGTCGCTGGACTACACGACAGCCAAGATGCGCGAGATCGAGGCCATCGCCGACCCGTTGCGCGACAGCGGCGAGGTGACCAACGTCTTCTCGATCACCGGCTTCGGGTCGGACAGCCGCGGTTTCATGGTGTTCAGCCTGGCGCCGTGGGACGAACGCGAACGGTCGCAGAACGAGATCGTGGAGGACATCAACGCCGGCCTGTCGCAGGTGGTGGGCGTGCGCGCCTTCGCGATCCAGCCGAACTCGCTTGGCATCCGTGGTGCGGGGCGCGGGCTCAGCTTCGCGATCTCGGGCGCCAGCTACGCGCAGCTGGCGGACGTGGCCGACGACCTGATCGCCCGGATGCAGGAGAACCCGGCCTTCGGATCGGTCCGCCTGGACTACGAGACGACGCAGCCGCAACTGTTCGTCGAGATCGACCGCACGCGTGCATCCGACCTCGGGGTCGAGATCGCGGGCCTGGGTGAGGCGCTGCGCGCAGTGCTGGACGGACGCACCGTGGGGTCGGTGTTCATCGACGACGAAAGCTACGACATCCAGATGCTGTCGACCTCGGACCCGGTGAACGACCCGAGTGACCTGTCGAACGTCTTCGTGCAGGCGCAGGACGGCACCATGGTGCCGATGTCCAGTTTCGTGTCGCTGACCGAGCGCGCGGTCGCACCCGAGCTGGGCCGCGAGGGGCAGAACCGCGCGGTCGAGATCACCGCCTCGCTGACGCCCGAATTCGCGCTGGGCGACGCGCTGGCCGAGGTGCGCCGGCTGGGCGACGAGGTTCTGGCCGACGAGAACCGCATCGTGCCGCTGGCCGAGGCCGCGACGCTGGAGCAGACCGGCGCGGGCCTGATCGTGACCTTCGGGTTCGCAATCGCTGTGGTGTTGCTGGTGCTGGCGGCGCAGTTCGAAAGCGTGATCTCGGCGCTGGTGGTGATGGCGACGGTGCCGCTGGGGCTGGCCTGCGCGATCATCGCGCTTGTCCTGACCGGGCTGAGCCTGAACGTCTACAGCCAGATCGGGCTGGTGATGCTCATAGGCATCATGGCCAAGAACGGCATCCTGATCGTCGAGTTCGCGAACCAGCTACGCGACCGGGGCGCCAGCGTCTACGACGCGATCCTCGAGGCGTCGACCGTCCGGCTGCGCCCGGTGATGATGACCATGGTCTCGACCGTGCTGGGCGGCGTGCCGCTGATCCTGTCGGCCGGCGCCGGCGCCGAGGCGCGCGAGGCGCTGGGGTGGGTGATCGTCGGCGGGCTGGGGCTGGCGACGCTGTCGACGCTCTACCTGACGCCGGTCGCCTACCTTCTGCTGGCGGGCTTGTCGAAGCCCCGCGCCGAGGAAGAGCGCCGCCTTGTGCGCGAGCTCGACAGCGCTCTGTCCGGACGCGACAAGCCCGCGCCTGCCTGAGGCTCTAGGCCCGGCGCGCGGATTTGGCTATAGCGCCCCGGACGGAACCGGGGGAACGCATGCAGGTCGCAGTACTGGGCACGGGGCTGATGGGGGCGCCGATGGCGCGGGCGCTGGTGCGCGCCGGGCACGAGGTGCGCGTCTGGAATCGGACCGAGGCCAAGGCCCGCGCGCTGGAAGCGACCGGTCTGACGGTATGTCTTCGCCCGGCTTCCGCGGTGGCCGGCGCTGAATTCGTGATCTCGATGCTGTCGGACGGCCGCGCGACCGCCGGCCTGCTGGCGGACGCGGCGCTGTGCGCTGCGCTCGAGCCCGGGCAGACCTGGATCGAGATGGCCTCGGCCCGACCAGAGGAGGCGCGGCAGCAGGCGCGCGACCTCGCGGCGCTGGGCGTGGCGCATCTGGATTCGCCCGTGTCGGGCGGCACTGCGGGGGCCGAGGCGGGCGCGCTGGCGATCATGGCGGGCGGCGACGCCGAGACCTTCGCCATTGCGCGCCCGGTGCTTCTGGCGCTGGGGCGGCCGGTGCATGTGGGTCCCAGCGGCGCGGGCATGTTGGCGAAGCTGGCCAACCAGGCGATCGTCGGCATCACCATCGGCGCCGTGGCCGAGGCGATGCTGCTGCTGGAACGCGGCGGGGCCGACCCGGCGGCGGTACGCGACGCGCTGAAGGGCGGCTTCGCCGACAGCACCGTCCTGCAACTGCACGGCGCGCGCATGACCGACCGGGCCTTCGCGCCCGGCGCACTGTGCACGACGCAGCTGAAGGACATGCAGAACGCCCTTGCCGAGGCCGAGGCGCTAGGCCTGACCCTGCCGATGGCGCGGGCGATCCGCGACCGCTATCTCCGCCTGATCGACGCGCATGACGGGGCCGCAGAAATGGACCACGCGGCGCTGTTCCTCGACCTGCTGGACGTTCAGAAGCCGCGCTGATCCACCGGAAAACGAAAAGGGCCGGCAGATGCCGGCCCTTCCGTTTCTTTTTTAAGATGCGATCAGCCGATGATCGCGTTCAGCGTCAGCGAAGACCGCATCACCGCCGCCAGCTTTTCCGGATCGGGGTGATAGTAGCCGCCAAGGTCGACCTTGGTGCCCTGCGCCTCGATCATCTCGGCGACGATCTTCTCCTCGTTCTCGGCCAGTGCCTTGGCCAGCGGCGCGAACTCGGCGGCCAGATCGGCATCCTCGGTCTGCGCGGCCAGCGCCTCGGCCCAGTAGCGGCCGAACCAGTAGTGGCTGTGACGGTTGTCCGGCTGGCCCGGCTTGCGCTGCGGCGAGCGGTCATTATCCAGCACGCCTTGCGTCGCCTTTTCGGCGGCGCGGCCCAGCAGGCGGGCCTTCTCGTTGTTCTTCTGGTCCGCCATGAACTTCAGGCTTTCGGCCAGCGCGCAGAACTCGCCCAGCGAGTCCCAGCGCAGGTGGTTGGTCGCAACCAGGTCCTGGACGTGCTTGGGCGCGGTGCCGCCGGCGCCGGTCTCGAACAGGCCGCCGCCGTTCATCAGCTTGACGATCGACAGCATCTTGGCCGAGGTGCCCAGCTCGAGGATCGGGAACAGGTCGGTCAGGTAGTCGCGCAGCACGTTGCCGGTGATCGCGATCGAGTTCTCGCCCTTGCGGATCGTCTCGAGCGTCTGGCGCGTGGCCTTCTCGGGCGACATGATCTTGAAGCGGTCCGACACGCCCTCGCGCTCGAGGATGGGCTTCACGAAGCCGATCAGCTCTGCGTCGTGGGCGCGGTCCTCGTCCAGCCAGAAGATTGCCTCGCAGCCCTCGGCCTTCTGGCGTTCGATCGCCAGCTTGACCCAGTCCTCGATCGGGGCGCGGCGCGCGCTGGCCGCACGCCAGATGTCGCCGGCCTCGACCGCGTGCTCGTGCAGCAGGTCGCCGTTGGCCGCGTACATCTTCACGGTGCCGTCCTTGGGGATCTCGAACGTGGTCGGGTGGCTGCCGTATTCCTCGGCCTTCTGCGCCATCAGGCCGATGTTCTGCACCGCGCCCGAGGTCGCCGGGTCGAGCGCGCCGGTTTCCTTGAAGTACTTGATCGTCTCGTCATAGACGCCGGCGTAGGAGCTGTCGGGGATCACGCAGTTGGTGTCGTGCTTGGCGTCGTCCGGACCCCACCCTTTGCCGCCGGCGCGGATCAGCGCGGGCATCGAGGCGTCGATGATGACGTCCGACGGCACGTGAAGGTTGGTGATGCCCTTGCCGCTGTCGACCATGTACATCGGCGGACGCTCGGCCATGCAGGCGTCGATGTCGGCGACGATCTGCGGCTGGTCCTTGACCTTCTGCAGCAGGGTGCCGAGGCCCGAGTTCGGGTTCACGCCCAGCTCGGCCAGCGTGTCGCCGTGCTTCTCGAACACCGGCTTGAGGTAGGCGCGCACCGCGTGGCCGAAGATGATCGGGTCGCTGACCTTCATCATCGTGGCCTTCATGTGCAGCGAGAACAGCACGCCCTCGTTGCGCGACGCCTCGATCTCGCGCTCGAGGAAGGTATCGAGCGCCTTGGCGGACATGAAGGTCGCGTCGACGACGGTGCCGGCGGGCAGGTCGACGCCCTCTTTCAGCACGGTCTCGGTGCCGTCGGGGGCGGTGTGCACGATGCGCGCCTTGCCGGCCTGCGCGTCGCTCAGCGTGACCGAGCGTTCGTTCGAGCGGAAGTCGTCCTTGCCCATGGTCGCGACGCGGGTCTTGCTGTCGCTTTCCCACTTGCCCATCGAGTGCGGGTTTGCCTGCGCGAACTTCTTCACCGCCTCGGCGGCGCGCCGGTCCGAGTTGCCCTCGCGCAGGACGGGGTTCACGGCCGACCCCTTGATCGCGTCGTACCGCTTCTGGATGTCGCGCTCTTCGTCGGTGGCGGGCTTGTAGGGGTAGTCGGGCAGATCGTAGCCTTGACCCTGAAGCTCCTTGATCGCAGCGTCGAGCTGCGGCGCCGATGCCGAGATGTTGGGCAGCTTGATGACGTTCGCGTCGGGCTTCTTCACCAGTTCGCCCAGGGCGGCCAGGTCGTCGTCCTGGCGCTGCGCCTCGGTCAGGCGTTCGGGGAAGGCGGCGATGATGCGCCCCGCAAGGCTGATGTCGCGGGTGTCGACGCTGACGCCCGCCGCGCGCGCGAAGCGCTGGATGATCGGCAGGAACGACGCCGAGGCCAGCTCGGGCGCCTCGTCGACCTTGGTGTAGATGATGTCGGGCATTTGGGAATCGGACATGAAGCAACCCTTTCTTCGATTGCCCCCGCCATAGGCCAAAGCGGCGGCGTCGTAAACCGCATACATCGGTATACAGTGGTGCGGAATGTCACATTTTCGGCTTTTCGCAGCGGTTCCGGTCATTGCCGCTGGTCAGGGCGGGGCGGCACGGATCAAGGTGCGAACGCATGCACGCGACACCCGTTCCTTCGAGGCTCCGATGACGACCCTGATCCGCCCCGCCTGTGAAAAGCGGTTCCTGCTGGCCCTGCTGATCGTCGGCACGCTGGCCTACCTGTTCTGGACCGGCTCGCGCTACCCGGCGCTGAACGAGAAGGCGATGATGTCCGGCGCGATCCAGCTCGAGGATCCGCTGAGTTTCGAGGCGAAGTACCAGCTGACCGAGGCGATGGGCACGCTCGAGCGGATCTTCTGGACGACGCTGAACTGGATCAACACCAACCGCAAGGGCATGACCTTCGGCATCCTGTTCGCGGCTGCCTTCATGACGGCGGTGTCGTTCCTGCAGCGCCGGGCGCTGGCGGGCGGCTTCTCGAACGCGGCGCTGGGCATGGCGCTGGGCGCGCCGCTGGGCGTTTGCGCCAACTGCGCGGCGCCGATCGGCAAGGGGATGTACGCGTCGGGCATGCGCGCCGAGACGACGCTGGCCGCGATGGTCGCGTCGCCGACGCTGAACATCGTGGTGCTGACGATGCTGTTCAGCCTGGTGCCGGTGTGGATGGCGGTGACGAAGCTGGCGCTGAGCCTCGTGGTGATCCTGGTCGCCGTGCCGCTGATCGCCCGCACCCTGCCGCGCCGGCAGATCGAGGCGTCCGAGATCGTCCAGACGCCGTGGAGCGGGACCGACCTCTACCCGGAAGCCTCCGAAAGCCTGCTGTCGGCGGTCTGGGCGGTGGCGAAGGCCTACGCCGCCAATCTTTGGTACATCGTGAAGCTGACCGTGCCGATGATGCTTCTGGCAGGCTTCCTCGGCGCCGTGGTGGGCACGCTGTTTCCGACCGAGGCGATCACCGGACTGGCCTTCGGGCTGGGCGCGCTGGCGCTGGTCTGCGCGCTGGGGCTGTTCCTGCCGGTGCCCATGTCCTTCGACGTGGTGCTGGCCGGCGCGCTGATCGCCGCCGGGCTCAGCCACGGCTATGTCATGGCGCTGCTGATCACGCTGGGCAGCTTCTCGGTCTATTCGTTCTTCATCATCGCGCAGGCGCTGGGGATGCGCGCGGCCTTGCTGATGGCGGCGGTGATCGGCACGCTGGGCTTCGCGGCCGGTGCCGGGGCGCACCTGTACCACCAGCGCCAGACCGACCGCGCGCTTGAGCTGCTGCTTGGCCAGGCCGAGGCGCCGGTGCTTTGGGGCGCCGCGCAGGCGGCCACGGCCGAGGGACTTTCTGTCACCGGCGACGCGGGCGCGGTGACCGTGACCGCCACTCCGCTCGCCCCGCCCTCGCCGCGCGAGAAGGCGCTGTTCGAGCGTGTCGAGGCGGCGTCGCTGGGCATCGACAAGCCGGTCGAGTTCACCATGCGCGACATGTGGCCCCCGTTCTGGGAGGGGCGAAGCCTGTCCACCGGCGACATTGACGGGGACGGCGACGACGACCTGGTGATCGCGTCGACCGAGATCGGGCTATACCTCTACGAGAACGACGGGACGGGGCGCTTCACGCGCATGGCGGTCGACCCGGGCCCGTTGGCCGAGATGGCCGTCTTCAACGCGGCGCTGGCGGATCTGGACAACGACGGCGCGCCGGACCTGTTCGTCGCAACCTATCTCGACGGCAATCACTGGTGGCGCAACGTGGGCGGTACCTTCGGGGCCGAGCCGCCGGTGCCGGTTGCGAACGTTGCCGACACGCCGCTGTCGATGGCGCTGAGCTTCGCGGATATCGACGGCAACGGCCGGCTGGACGTGGCACTGGGCAACTGGGCGGCCGGCTGGTACCGCCGCATCCCGGGCGAGGAAAGCCGCAACCGGGTGATCCTGAACGATGGCGCGCCGCTGGGCGAGACCTATTCCGACCTGCCCGGCATCCCCGGCGAGACGCTGTCGATCCTGTTCTCGGACCTCGACGGCGACGGGGCGCAGGATCTGATCGTCGGCAACGACTTCGACATCCCCGACTACGTCTACCTGGGTGACGGGCAGGGCGGGCTGCGCATGGTCGCGCGCGACGACGGCCTGATCCCGCACGTCACGACGACCACGATGGCGGTCAAGACCGCCGACCTGTTCAACGACGGCACGCCCGACCTCTACCTTGCGCAGATCGCAGGGCGATCCTCGGGCGTCTCCGAGCGTCTGCGCATGCAGCCGATCGAGCGCTACTGCGACGCGATCGAGAATGCCGAGGCCAAGGCGGTCTGCCAGACCAACATGGACATCAAGCGGTGGTACCGTTCGGGCAACAGCTTCGATCCCGGCTATGCCGAACGCTGCCTTGCAATGACGGGCCGCTACCAGGCCGAGTGTCGCGCGATGCTGGTCAAGGACCTGGCGATCCAGCGCCGCGACCCGGCGCTGTGCGATCTGATCCCCGCCGGTCAGGCGATCCCGCAGGCCTATTGCCGCTGGCACTTCGCGCCCGCCGGGCAACCCGCGCAGGCCGAGCTGGACGCGGCGCTGCCGCAGGTCCTGCGCTCGAACGTGCTGCTGGAACGCGATGGCGACGCCTTCGTCGACCGCGCCGCCGCGCGCAGGCTGGACGTGGGCGGCTGGAGCTGGGACACCAAGATCGCGGATTTCGACCTGGACGGCTGGCAGGACGTCTACATCGTCAACGGCACTTGGGTCCCGAACGAGGTGACACCCTCGAACCTCTACTTCCGGAACGATCAGGACGCGTTCACCGAGGCGTCGGAAGAGGCCGGCCTGACCGACTTCCTGATGACCGCCTCGGCGACCGCCTTCGACATGGACGGCGACGGCGACCTCGACATGGTGACGCACCCGGTCAACGGGCCGCTCGCGGCCTTCGTCAACGGCGCGCAGGGCGGGCGCCTGTCGGTGATCCTGGACGACCGGACCGGCAACCGCGCGGGCATCGGCGCCGTGGTCACCCTCGTCGGGCTGGACGGCATCGAGCAGCGGCGCGAGATCCAGCTGGGCGGCGGCTTCATGTCCTTCGACGCACCGGGCGCACATTTCGGCCTGGGCGAGGCCGGCGCGGCCGCCGCCCTGCGCATCCGCTGGCCGGACGGCGCCGAAACCGTGGTCGAGGGGCCGGTCGAGGCCGGGCAGCGCTACACGTTGCGGCGCGCGCCCTAGGTATCGCGCGTGGCCTGAAGGTCACGTTTCGCCACGAAACTCGCCACGTTGAAAAGTGCAGGGAACGAAATGTTGATCGGCTGCATGCGCGCGCCCTAGGCTGGCCGCGCGGAAGTTGGGGACAGTCTTCCCCGCGCGTACCGACGGGGGCTTTTTCATGTTGCGTTCCTCTTTTGGCCGGCGCGTGCTGGCCGGCCTCTTCGTCGTTCTTCTGCCCGGTGCGGCGCTGGCCCAACCCGCCTTCGATACCTCGTTCGAGCCCGCGACGATCAGTTTCGGCACGAACACGCGGCTGGTCTACACGATCGACAACACGGCCACGGGGTCGGTCGTGACCGACGCCGCGTTCGTCAACAATCTGCCCGCCTCGATCACCGTTGCCGACGGCGCGGTCGTGAACACCTGCAACGGCACGCTGAACGCCCCGGTCGGGAACGGCACTGTTTCCTATTCGGGCGGCCAGCTCGGCACGGGTGCCAGCTGCACGATCTCCTTCCTGGTCACGGCGGGCACCCCCGGACCCTCGTTCAGCAATACCACCGGCTCGCTGACCTCGAGCCTGGGCGACAGCGGCACGGCCTCGGCCACGCTGACGGTGGTCGACCCCGGCGTCACCGCCGAACTCGGCCTGGACCGGACCGCCCTGTCGATCGGCCAGACGACCACGCTGACGCTGACGGCGCAGAACCCGACGGGGACGTTCGCGACCGGCTATGCCCCGGTGATCGACCTTCCTTCGCAGCTCGAGGTCGCGCCCAGCCCCAACGCCACCACGACCTGCACCAATGCCACGGTGACCGCCACCGCGGGCGGAAGCCAGATCACCAGCGTGGGCGGGTTCCTGATGGCCAACACCTCGTGCGTGATTACCGTGGCCGTGCGCGCGGCCGAGCCGGGCGATTTCGACATCGCCGCGCCGTACTCGGTATCGGGCGGGACAGGCGGCATCGCCACGCTCAGCGGCTCGGTCGAGACTCCACCGCTGGGCGCCGTCAGCCTGCTTGCCGAGACATCGGCGAACATCGTGAACGCGGGCGACACGGTCGACGTCACATACACGCTGGTCAACAACGACTCGGGCAGCGCCGCGACCGACATGGGTTTCACCCAGGATCTGGACGCCGCGCTGACGGGTCTGGTGGCCACAGGCCTGCCGCTTGCCGATCCCTGTGGCGCCGGGTCGAGCCTGACCGGCACGAGCGTGCTTAGCCTGACCGGCGCCACGCTGGCGCCGCGCGACCGCTGCAGCTTTACCGTCACGCTCGCGGTGCCGTCCGGAGCGGCGAGCGGCGATTACGACCTGACCACCAGCCCGCTGACCGGTACTCTTGGCGGCACGCCCTTCTCTCGCGACGGGGTACTGGACACCCTGACTGTCCGCGGCGACGGCTTGCTGCCGCCAACGGTGACCAAGACCTTCCAGTCCGACGCCGTCGCCGGTTTCACCGTCGATGTCGAGTTCACGGTGAGCAACCCGAACTCGTCCGCGCCCCTGTCGGCGATCACCGTCTCGGACCTCTACGATCCGGTGATGCTGACGGCGACGACGGTCCCGCCCTTCAACTTCTGCGGCCCAAGCTCGTCCCCGCAGGTTCAGACGACGCCCTCGGCGCGGCTTACGTTCCTCAACATGACGCTCGCGGCCGGAACGTCGTGTACCTTCATGGTGACCTACCGCGTGCCCGACGTCACTGGGCCGGGCGATTACACGATGGCCACGTCGGAGATCAGCGTCACGGCGGACGGTGGCGTCAGGGTCATCGGCCCGGGCACCGCGGACGTGCTGACCGTCGTCGGCACATCCGACCTGCGGCTGAGCCATACCGTCTCGCCGCACGTCGTGTCGGCCAGCGGCCAGATCACCGCGACGTTCGTCGTGGAAAATACGCCCGAGGCCGCGGAAGCGGGCTCGGCGAGGTTCGACTACGATCTTGGGTTCATCGGCGCGTCGCCGGCCGACGTCGTATCGACCGACACCAGCTGCACGTCCGGCGGATCGGCTTCGATCGCCTCGGCCGGCGGTTCGATCTACGAGATCACGACCGACCCGATCGCGCCCGGCGAACGCTGCGAGGCCGAGTTCGTCATCGACATCCCCGACGGGACCGGGGCGGGATCCTACGTCAGCAGTTCCGGCGCGGTCACGTTGAGCGACAGCAGCGGGTCGCGCACGGCGTCGGCCGCCTCGGCCACGGTCGAGGTCTCGGCGATCGAGCTTCTGCAAGCCTCGGCCACGGTCACGCCCGATCCCGCGGCCGCCGGCGCGACGGTCACCGTGACTTACGCGCTGACCAACCCGGACCCCGTGGCGCCGTATACGAACGTGCGACTGAACGCGTCGCTGGGCAGCCTGCCGCTGGTCGGTGCGCCCGTCTCGGAAAACGCGACCGGCTGCACGTTCAGCTCCGCCTCGCCGACGAACGTCGCGTATATCATATCGAGCCTCGATCCCCTGCAGACCTGCACGATCGAGCGGACGATGACGGTGACCGCTGCCGCTGCCGAGGGCGATTATCCCTTGGTCACGACCGTGCAGACGGACCAGCGGATTTTCGATCCGCTGCGGGCATCGCTGCAGGTCCTCAACAGCATCGTCGACATCGACAGCCAGTTCGCGGCCGACACCGTCGCGGCCGGCGGAACGGTCGAGCTGACGTTCCAACTGGCGAACACCAGCGCCCTCTATAGCGCCACGCAGGCGGGCTTCACTGCCGACCTGGACGCCGTGCTACCGGGCGCGACCGCGACGCCGGTGGGTGCGCCGCTTCGGACCGCAGGGACCGGCAGCTGTGCCGGCGCCTTCACGGGCGGAGGGACCGTCACGGCCGAGGTCACGGCGCTTGCCCGGGCACGGCCTGCGCCTTCACCGTTGACGTCGCCGTTCCCGGCGCGGCCGGCACCCGCACGGTCGACCTGACCACGTCCGACGTCGCCTACACGCTCGAGACCGTCGCCCAGACCGTGCCCGGGGCCTCGGCCGAGATCGACGTGGTCGGCGTCGACGCCCCGTCGGTCACGCGCAGCTTCCGGTCGGCGGCCGATGGCGGCTCCAGCGTCTTCGTCGGCGCGTCGGTCGACCTGGTCTACACGATCACCAACAACTTCGCGGGCGCGGCGCTGTCCGACGTGACCTTCTCGGACGACATCTCGGCCATCGCCGGCGGTATCACCGCCAGTGTCGGCAGCGGGACGCCCTGCGGCTCGGGTTCGCGGCTGCAGGCCGTCGGAGGCTCGATCCTGTTGCTCGACGGCGCGATCGCGCAGGGCGGCAGCTGCACCTTCGCGGTGCGGCTGGACCTGCCCGACAGCCTTCCGGCGGGGGGCTATCCGGCCGCGGCGCTGTCGCTGTCGGCCTCGTCGCTGGGCGCGCCGCTGACCGCGATCGGCGCCGCGCCGACGCTGACGGTCGAGCCGACGCCGACCGTCTCGGCCACGTTCTCGCCCGCGACGGTGTCTCAGGACGACGTCAGCACGTGGACGCTGTCGATCGACAACAGCAATGCCGTGATCGCCAGCCCGGTCGCGGTGTCCGGGGCCTTCCCGACCGGGCTGACCGTCGCTGCCGTGCCGAACGCCACCAGCACCTGCAGTCTGTCCGGGCCGTGGTCCGTTGCGGCCGGTGCCCCGGCGCCCGGCGTGCCGGCGACAACCGTTTCGGCGGGCGGAACCTGCACCATTGCGCTGGACCTGCTCGCGACGGATCCCGGAACCCTGACCTACGCGCCAACAGTGACCGTCGGCGCGGGCGCGTCCGCCGCGGCCGGCGCAAGCCTGGTGGTCCTCGACAACGTGCCACCGGATGGCTACGCGGCCTCCTTCGTGCCCGCCATCGTCAACGCCGCCAATGCGAACGCCGTCGACGTGTCGGTCACCGGCGCGGAACTGGGCGCGACCGTGTCGTGGGAGATCACCTCGGACGCGGGCGGCACGCCGGTCATCGGCAGCACCACCGCCGCCACCGCCGACCTGACGCTGAGCGGCCTCGACCTGTCCGGCCTCGGCGACGGTACGCTGACCCTGTCGCTGCGGCTGACCGATGCCGGCAACAACGCCGGCGCGATCGTGACCGACACGATCGCCAAGGATGTGACGGGCGCCGCGGTCGTGCTGAGCGGTCCGGACACCGCCCAAAGCGATCCGTTCCAGATCACCGCCACCTTCGCCGACCCGGTGAGCGGCCTCGAGCCGTCGGACTTCACGATCACCAACGGCACGCTCTCGGGCTTGACGCCGTCGGGCATCGTCGCGCCGGCGGCCGAGGCGGTCTATACCGCCACCGTGACGCCCGACCACGACGGAACGGTCGTCATCGCACTGCCGCAGGGCGCCGCCACGGACGCGACGGGCAACCCCTCGGTCGCGGCGACCCCGCTCGAGGTGACGGCCGACCTGACCGGCACGCCGAACCCGACGCCGCCGGCCGACAACGACGGCGACGGCGTTCCGGATTTCCTGGAAAGCAGCACGGCCGACCGCGACGGCGACGGCATCCCGGACGCGCAGGACTACGACCCGCAGGGGTATTTCTACTGCGAGGACGACGGCCGGATCCTGCCCGGCGGCGGCATCACCGTCACGGGTCCATCGGGCAGCAACTCCAGCGTCGGCACCTCGAACGACATCCGCATCGTGGCCGACGGCACGACCGGCGAATACCAGTGGTTCGCGCAGATCCCGGGCACCTTCACCGTGGTCTACGACTACCCGACCGCGCTGGGCGTCCCCAGCACGACGCGCACGGTCTCGGGCGGTGCGCTCGACGTGACCTCGTTGTTGCCGGACAACCCGGCGGTCCTGGGCTCGACCGAGTTCGGATCGACCGGCGCGCTGGCCGACGGATCGCTGGCGGGCAACCCGGTGTACTACGACACCTTCGTGATCGAAGCCGGCGACCCGCACGTCCTGGCCAACAACATCCCGCTCTCGCTGTGCGGCGAGAACCCCGTCACCGTGGCCATCGTCGACATCTTCGAGTTCGAGGCGCAGACGGTGCTCACCGTCTCGATGCAGCGTGAATCGACCGTCGACACGGTCATCACCTACTCGCTGAGCGGCACCGCAACGCCCGGGATCGACTACACCGCACCGTCGGGCACGGTGACCATCCCCGCGGGCGAAGTGTCCGCAGACGTGGTCATCGACGTGACCGAGGACACCGACATCGAGGGCGACGAGACGCTGATCGTGACGCTCGACGCCGTCGCGTCGGGCGACGCGACGACCGTTCTGGGCGCGCCGGCCGACATCACCGACACCGCCACGATCACCGACGACGATCTGGCCGAGGTCGGCGTGACCTATGTCGACATGATCGCATCCGAAAGCGGCGACACCGCGCGGATGGACTTCTTCCTGCTGGCGCCGCCCACCGCGCCCGTGACGCTGGACTTCGCGGGCGACGGGCAGTGCACCGTGTCGCCGGCAACGATGACCTTCACCGCCGGCGACTACACCAGCCCACAGAGCCTGCGGATCGAGGCGATCGACGACGACCGCGCCGAGGGCGACCACACCTGCACGCCTGTGGTCGGCGTCAGTTCTGCGGACGCGCGCTTCGACGGGATCGACGTAACGCTGGCCGCCGTGACGATCACCGACGACCTTGTGGACCAGGTGCGCGAACAGCTGACGGAGATCCTCGAGCGGGACGTGAAGGAAGCCGTGCAGACGCAATCGCGCCGCTTCAGCGGCATCGCCCGCGGCGCGCGCGACCG
>NZ_JBELMH010000002.1:75394-93443 GCF_042096055.1 Citreimonas sp.
CCGTGCAGACGCAATCGCGCCGCTTCAGCGGCATCGCCCGCGGCGCGCGCGACCGGCTGCGCGCGGGGCCGGGCGGGCTGCCCTGCGGCACGGTGTCGGGCTTCGACGTCAGCGGCAACGCGGATTTCGAGGGCGGCATCGGCCAGGGCGCCGGCAGCTTCGGCTCAGACGTGTTCGACTGCGTGAATGGCCGGCGCGCGATCCTCGACGGCGCGTTCACCGTCTCGCGCGACGATACGCTGGGAACGCAGGCGCAACTGCACTTCTCGATGCAGCGGGAACGCTTCGTGTCCGACGATGCACTGCGCGGCTGGTTCTGGGGCGGCTATGTCAGCCGGACCACCGTCACCGACCTCGCCGACGGCGAGATCACCGGCCTCGGCGCGAATGCCGGCTTCTACGGGGCCGAGCGCTTCGGCGGCGGCCTGATGCTCGACTGGTACGCGGCGGGCGCCGCCGGGCGGCACCAGTACCGGCTGACCTTCTCGGACCCCGTCGCCGACATCGAGACCGACGGCCAGTACGGATATGCCGCGCTGTTCGCCGGAATGGCGGTGTCCGGCGAACGTGCATTCGACACCTTCACCCTGCGCCCGCGCGCCGGTCTGGACCTGTCGCACGCACGGGTCGGCGACGCCGATGTCACCGCCTCGCAACTGGCGATCACCGACACGGGCACGATCGACCTGTCGGACTTCACCGGCGGGCGCGTCTTCGCCGAGGTGGCGTTCGAAAGCATCGGCACCGCCGAGGGGGCGGCCCGCTTCACCGAGGCGACGCGCACCATGTTCGCGCCGCGCCTCGCGTGTGAGGGCGATTCGTTCGAGACGGACTGGTCCTGCGGGTTGGGCATGGCGTTCGAGTGGGAGCGGACCGACCCGGTGCACGGCCTGACGCTCGGCGTCGACCTCGACTACGAGCGGATCGACGAGACCGACCGCTTCGCGCTGGGCTTGCGGCACGAACGCCTGCTGGCGCGCGGGGCCGGGTCGGTGGTCACGCGGCTGTCCTTCCCGTCGGCGAGTTCGATGACGGTGGACTATGGTGTCGCCCTGGATTTCTGATGCGCGGGCCGGTGCCGGCCCGATCGCGCCATGAGGATTGCGCCATGACGTTCAGAACCCTCCTCGCCGCGGCGGTGCTTGCCCTTGGGTCGGCGCCGGTCCGTACGCAGGACGCCCTGCCCGACATGGCCGCGCTCGAGGCGGCGCGCGACCGCGGGGATTTCGTCACCGTCCGCGACGGGCTGGAGCGCCTTGTCGAGGCAGAGCCGACGCCGCTTGCGCGCTATCGCCTGGCGCTGCTGCTGATCGAGGGGCGCGGCGGCCCGCGCGACCTGGCCCAAGCCGTTGCGCAGCTGGACGCGGCGGCGCAGGCCGAGCATTTCCCCTCGGCCGTGCTGCTGGCGCGGAGCCTGCTGACCGGCGGGCCTGACACTCCGCGCGAGCCCGCCCGCGCCGTCCGCGCCCTGCGCGGTCCGGCCGAGGCGGGCTATGCCGACGCGCTCTACTACCTCGGCCTGCTTCAGGCGACCGGCGAGGGCGTTTCGCGCGATCCGGAGGAGGCGGCAGCGTCGTTCCGCGCCGCGGCCGAGGACGGCCATCCCGAGGCGCAATTCGAACTGGCCCGCGCCTATCGCGAAGGTCTTGGCGTGGCGCCCGACGGCGAAGCCGCGCTGCGCTGGCTGCGGCGCGCGGCCGAAGGCGGACACGTGCCCGCGCAGGTGTCGCTGGGGCTGACGCTGGACGGGATGAAGCGGACCGGTGAGGCGCTCGACTGGTATCGTCGTGCGGCCGAATCCGGTGCCGTTCTGGCGCAACGCCTTCTCGGGATGCGGTACCTGCAGGGCGACGGCGTCGCGCCGGACGCGGACGAGGGGTTGCGCTGGCTGCAGGCGGCGGCCGCCGCGGGCGACGCCGGCGCGATGAGCAATCTCGGCTGGGCCTTCGCCACCGGCACGGGCGTGGCGCAGGACTATGCGCAGGCGCGCGACTGGTACGGGCGGGCGACGCGGGCGGGGCTCGGCCGCGCCGCGGTCGCGCTGGGTCGCCTGACCGAAGAGGGCCTTGGCGGACCGGCCGATGCGCGGGCGGCCGTGGCGCTCTACCGCGGCGCGCTCGAGGGTGATTCCGGAGCGCTTGCCGCGCAGGCGCTGGGGGGCATGGCGCTGAACGGCACGCTGGGCGTCGACGTGGCGCCGCAACGGGCGGTGCCCTGGGTGGCAGCCGTGCTCGACCAGCGCCCGGAGAAGGCCGAGGCCTGGCTGCGCGACCGCGCGGCGCAGGACGACCCCGCCGCGGCCGAGGCGCTGGCACTCTGGCTGCTGAGCGAACCGGCGGAGGACGGTGCGCAGGACGGCGTGGCGCTGCTGAAGGCGGCCGCGCAGGCTGGACGCGTCGATGCCCAGATGCGGCTGGCCGAGCTGTCGGCCACGGGCGCGCAGGGTCTGCCGCTGGACTACGAGGCGGCGCATGCCTGGTACAACATCGCAGCAACTCTGGGCGCGACCGAGGCCGCCGGTCGCCGCGACGCGCTCAACGCGCTGATGACGCCGGAACAGATCGCGGCCGCGCAGGCGCGCGCGCGCGCCTGGTTCGCGGCGGAAAAGGCGCCCGGCGCCATCGACCGGCCATGAAACGCGCCGCCTGCCTTCTGGTCCTGCTTCTGTCCGCGGTGCCGGCGCTGGCCGACACGCCGGTCGAGAGCTTGCGCACGGCCGCCGAGGGCGGCGACATGGAGGCCGCACTGGCGCTGGCCGAGCGCTACGCCTCGGGCGATGGCGTGCTGCAGAACCACGCACGCGCCGCGCAATGGTACGCGATCGTGGCCTGGGCAGGGGATGCGACCGCGGCGAACCGGCTGGGGCGGCTCTACCACGCGGGGCTGGGCGTTCCGCGCGACGCAAGGCAGGCGATCGCCTTGCTGGACCGCGCGGCCGAAAGTGGCGAGGCCGAGTTCCTGCACGACCTGGCGCTGGTGCTCGAGGCCGAGCAGCCCACGCCCGACGCGCTGACGCGCGCCGCCGATCTGCATCGACGGGCCGCCGAGCTGGGCCACGCGGACGCGGCCGTCAGCCTCGGCGTCCTCTACCAGAACGGGACCGGCGTGCCGCGCGATCCGGCCCGCGCGGCCGAGCTCTACCGCGCGCCGGCCGAGGCGGGGCATCCCCGGGCGCAGAACAACCTCGGCTCGCTCTACGTGCGCGGCGACGGGGTCGCACAGGATTACGACCGCGCGGCAGCGCTGTTCGCCGCCGCTGCCGCGCAGGGCCTTCCGGGTGCGCTGACCAACCTGGGCACGATGTACGAAAACGGCTTCGGCGTGCCGCTGGACGAGGCGCGGGCTGCGGCGCTGTACCGGCAGGCGGCCGAGGGCCGGCCCGACGCGATGCGGCCGCTCTACGATCCGCGCCTGGCCGCGATGCCCGAGGATGCCGAGACCCTCGCCGCGCTGGACCGCGCCGCCGAGGCCGGCGATCCGGTGGCCGAGTTCCAGCTGGCCTATCGCCTCGCCCTCACCGACACGCCGCAGGAGCTGCGCCGCGCAGCGGACCTGTTCGAGCGCGCCGCGCGGGCCGGCCACGGCCCGGCGATGGCGAACCTCGCGCTGCTGTACCGGCGCGGGGCGGGCGTGCCGCAGGATTACGTGCTGGCGCAGGCCTGGCTGTCGCTGGCGGCCAGCTCCGGCTTCGTCGCCGCCGCCGCCACGGGCGCCGATTGGCCTGCCACGATGACCCCGGACCAGTTGGCCGAGGCGCAGGCCCTGGCCGAAACCTTGTGGCAAGAGTTGCAAAGCCGCCGATGACACCGAAAAAAACGCCATTCGAAGAACATGGAATGTTTCGTGAAAACCGGAATGCGGTGTATTGCGGTGGGGGTATTCCGCATCGCGTCGCCGGGGAGGGCAACATGCGCAACGTGATCCGTCTGGCCATCGCGGCCGGGGCGTCGCTCTGGATGACGCAGGCCGCGCTGGCGGCCGACCCGGTCGAGCAGCACAATTCGACCGCGCTGTGGTTCGTCAACTGGTTCGGGCTCGAGAACGCGATCCTGCGCGTGAACGCCCCCGACGGCCGCCTGCACGAGGTCGCGGCGACCAGCGGTACCCCGGTCTTCGAACTGCCCCGGTCCGACGCTCCGGACGGCGTCTATCGCTACGAACTGACGGCCGCCACCGACGAACGCGAGGCGATCGTGAACCCGATCGACAACGGACGCGGCGACGCGGCGAACGACAGCGTGGCCAAGCCTTTCTACCGCACCGGCCATTTCACCGTTTCGCGCGGCGTCATCGTCGTGCCCGAGGACATTGAAGAAGACGCGAATTGACGAGGACGCCCGCGGCGCCGCTCAGAAAGGACAGAAGCATGATGATCACCGGTAGACGCGCCCTTGGGGGAACCGCCCTTGCGGCCATGATCGGCCTATCCGCGCCGGCCTCGGCGCAGCAGGTCTTTCCCGGCGACGTCGTCATCCAGAGCAGCCTTTGCGTCGGCTTCGACTGCACGTCGGGCGAGAACTTCGGCTTCGACACGCTGCGCCTGAAAGAGAACAACCTCAGGATCCATTTCGACGACACGTCGTCCAGCGGCTCGTTCCCGTCCACCGACTGGCGGATCTCGATCAACGACACGACCAACGGCGGGGCGAGCTATTTCCGCGTCACCGACGTCTCGAGCGCGCGCGACATCTTCACCATCGGCAACGCGGCGCCCAGCAACTCGCTCGTGGTCGAGCAGTCGACCGGCGACATCGGCCTCGGCACCGCCGCTCCGGTGGTCGAGCTGCACGTCGCTGACGGCGACTCGCCCGCGCTGCGGCTGGAGCAGAACGGCTCGTCCGGGTTCACGCCGCAGGTCTGGGACGTCGCCGGCAACGAGACGAACTTCTTCGTGCGGGACGTGACCAACGGCTCAAAGCTGCCGTTCCGGATCCGGCCGGGCGCGCCGAGCGACGCGCTTTACATCGACACCACCGGCGAGATCGGCTTCGGCACGAATTCGCCCTCGGCCCCGATGCACATGGTCGCCGAGGGCGGCCAGATGAAGCTGTTCGAGCCCGAGCGGCCGGCGATCCAGGTGACCGGCGAGACAGGCGATGCCGGCATCCTGATCGAGGAGACCAACGGCACCGCCACGGCGCGCGGGCTTCTGCACCTGCGTAACAACGGTCGCGTCTTCTTCGGGATGGAGGATTCCACCATCACCGAAGGGCCGTATAGCGGCCGCATCTGGAACATGCAGAACTCTGGCGGCAGCTACACGATCACCACGGCGCCGGGCGGCACGAACAGCGTCGAATTCTCGCTCAGCCCGCAAGGCGACCTGTCGATCGCGGGCAACTTCATCTCGGGGGCGACCACGCTGAACGTGCCCGACTACGTCTTCGCGCCCGAGTACCGGTTGCGCCCGCTGGCCGAGCTGCGCGCCTTCATCGAGGCAAACAGCCACCTGCCGGACGTGCCCTCGGCGGCGCAGGTCGGGCAGGAGGGGCTCAACCTCGGCGAGATGCAGATGACGCTGCTGCGCAAGATCGAGGAACTGACGCTCTACACCCTCGAACAGGACGAGCGCATCGCCGCGCTGAACGCGCAGCTGGCGACGATGAGCTCCGACGACGCACGCTGAAGGAAGACCCGATGAAGGCAGTCCCGACCGCCGCACGCGGGCCAGCGGCCTGCCCGGCATGAGCGATCCGCGCGTCCTGACGCTTGCCGAGACCTATACCGCGCAGGTTGCCCTCCTGCGCGACCGGTTGCAGAGCGCCTACGACGCGCATTGCGCGATCGAGAGCGACGCTCAGCGGGCAAAGGCCGAGGCGCTGCTGGCCCGCATCGGCACCGACGACTGGCGGGGCGAGGGCTATGCCAGCCCCGAGAACCAGCGCGATTTGTCGATCCGCTTCCACTGGGGGCACGACCACCGCTTTGCGCCGGACCTTGCCGTCCAGGGCAAGATGGCCGACCGGCACGTCGATCTGATGGCGCAGTTCATCACCGGCTTCGGGCTGGACGAGGGGATGTTCGCGGCCAAGTCGGTGCTCGACGTCGGCTGCTGGACGGGCGGCACGACGCTGATGCTGAAAACCCTCGGCGCGGGTCGAATCCTCGCCGTCGAGGAAGTGCGCAAATACGCCGAAACCGCCCATGCTCTGGTGCACGACCTCTACGGGCACGCCGATGTCCGGGCCGAGGCACGGTCGCTCTTCGCGCTGACCGAGGGCACGTTCGACGCGGTATACTTCCCCGGCGTCGTCTATCACCTTTCGGACCCGGTGCTGGGTCTGCGGCGCCTGTTCAACCGGCTGCACGACGGCGGTGAGATCCTGGTCGAAAGTGCCGGCATCGACGATCCGCGGCCGATCTGCCTGTTCAAGGGCAACCGCGAGCATCACGGCGGCACCGCTGAGCAGATGAACCGCAGCGGCTGGGCCTGGTTCTGGCCATCGCCGGCGTGCCTGGCGTCGTGGCTGGACGAGGCCGGCTTCGAGGACGTGCGCGTCTTCCTGTCGCCGACCGGCCAGCGCGTCTACGGCCACGCGCGGCGCCGCGGCCACCGCGAGATCACGCGCGCCGGCTTGTCCGTGCCCGACATCGACTGATGGCGCTGATCAGCCATTCGCGCGGCTTCGTGTTCATCAAGGTGCCGAAGACCGCCGGCACCAGCATCGAGGCGGACCTCGCGCCGCTGATGGGGCCGGAAGACGTGGTGACGCCGATCATCCCGACGGTGCCGGGGCATGAGCCCCGCAACCACCTGGACGCGAACGGAAAAGCCGCCTTCTTCAACCACATGCCGGCGAAAGCGATCCGCGACCGCATCGGCGCCGAGCGGTTCGCCGCGATGACCGTCTTCTGCGTCGAGCGCGAACCGGTCGAGAAATGCATCAGCCAGTACCACATGCTGCAGAACTCGGCCCTGCACAACGAAGACGGCCGCAACACCATGTCGTGGGACGAGTATTGCGAGGTCGGCAATTTCCCGGTGAGCCACGGACTCTACTCGGAATGGCGGGACGGCGCGCCGCGACTGATGGCCGACCACGTGCTGCGCTACGACCGGCTGGCGCGGGATCTGCCGGCGCTTCTGGCCGATCTCGGCCTGCCGGGCTTCAGGCTGACGTCGCGGGCCAAGGCGGAATACTCGACCCGCGTTCTCGTTCGGCCGCAGGACGTCACGCCCCGGCAGCGCCGGGCCATCTACGACGCCTTCGCGCAGACGCTGGCAGTCACGGGACTGGACTGGGACGCCCCGGCGTAAGCCCGCGCGTGCGATAAAAGTCCTGTCTTTGATGCGTCTTTCCGACTAGAATCACCGGCAACAACAAGAATGGCGCAGCCGCGCCCGGTCGAGCATGAGCACAGGTATCACAATGTCCTCCGCATCGCGGTTGGCCCGCGCCGCTTTCCTCGCGATGGCCCTGTGCCTCGCCGGCGGTCTTGGCATGCCGGGCGCCTCGGCGCAGGTTTCGCTGGATCTGCGCGACGCGGCGCTGCGCAGCTTCGTCGAGATCGTGTCCGCGGCCACCGGGCGGCGCTTCGTCGTGGACTCGGACGTGCGCGGCACGGTCACGGTGCTGGCGCCCGACACGCTGACGCCGGACGAGCTTTACGAGGTCTTCCTTGCCGTGCTCGAACTCAACCGCCTGACGGTGATCGAGGGCGCGGGCGCTGACCGGATCGTGCCGCTCGCCGATGCGCGGGAATTGTCCTCGGGCCAACGCGCGGGCCTTCCCGCGGGGTTCGAGACGCGGGTGATCCCGGTGCGCAACCTGCCGCTGTCCGAGGTGGTCGAGGTGGTGCGCCCGCTGCTGCCGGCCGAGGCGGTGCTGACGCCGCTGCCCGGCTCGGACCTGCTGGTGCTGTCCGACCGCGCGTCCAACCACGCCCGGATCGAGGCGTTGATCCAGCGGCTGGACCAGCCGCGGCGCGGCGCGCCGGTCGAGATCCTGCGCCTGTCCAACGCCTCGGCCGCCGAGGTGGCGCAGGTGGTGCAGTCGCTCGATCTGGTGAACGAGGAAGGCGCCGCGATCACCGTCGACCGGCGGTCCAACGCGCTTCTGGTCGCGGGGTCCGAGGCGCTGCGCACCCGCGTGCGCCTGCTGGTGGCGGAACTCGACACCCGCAACGACACGGTCAACACGCGCGCGGTTGCGGTCAATTACGCCGACGCCGCGTCGATCGCCGACGTCGTCCTGCGCACGCTCAACGACGAGACCGCGCCCGAGGGCCGCGCGCCGATCCGCATCGTGCCCGAGCCGCAGACCAACACGTTGCTCATCTCGGCCCCGCAGGAACGCATGACCGAGGTCGTGAGCATGATCCAGCATCTCGACCGCCGCCCGACCCAGGTGCTGGTCGAGGCGGTGATCTTCGAGATGTCGGTCGAGGGGCTGTCGGACCTGTCCACCCAGTTCGGCGCCGTGCTGAACGACGCGCTGATGGGCGGCGTGCAGTTCGCGCTGCCGGGTCGGACCAGCCTGATCAACCTTGTCTCCTCGGTCGCCAATGACGGCACGGCCGACACCGGGCCGGCCGGGTTCATCGGCGGGGCGAGCGCCAGCGACGGCGACGGCATCGTCGGACTGATCACCGCGATCGCCAGCGTGAACACCACGCGCCTGCTGTCGACCCCGTCGATCCTGACGCTCAACAACCAGGAGGCCGAGATCGTCGTGGCGCAGAACGTGCCCTTCGTCACCGGCGCCTATTCCACCGTCGGCGAAAGCGCGGTCGAGAACCCCTTCCAGACGATCGAGCGGCAGGACGTGGGCCTGACCCTGACCGTGCTGCCACAGATCAACGCCGACCGCACCGTGCGTCTCGCGATCGAGCAGGAGGTGTCGAACCTCACCAACGCGACGTCGAGCGCCGGTGGCGAGATCACCGCCCGGCGCAAGCTGACGACGACCGCGCTGGTGCGCGACGGCAGCGTCATCATGCTCGGCGGTCTGCTGGAAAACGGCTCGGGCGCGGTGCGGCAGGAGGTGCCGGGCCTGTCCAAGCTGCCGGTGCTGGGCCGGCTGTTCCAGGGTCGCAACGCGACGCGCAACCAGCGCGTGCTGCTGGTCCTGCTGCGGCCCAAGGTCATTTCCAGCGATGCCGAGGCCGAGCGTCTGACCCGCCAGATCGCGGCCAAGACCGCCGATGCCAGCGCTTCCATCCGGCCCCTCGATGAGGGAGGATGGCCCCGCGCGCAGACCGGCGCGTTGCCCTTCGACGGGGCGGACCTGAACCAACCCTTCGACGCGGGATTCATCGACGATGTCGCGCAGAGCCGGAACTTCCCCCCGCTCCCCAGCCGGCTTCGCTTCGACTGACGCGCGGCTGCCCTTCGCGCTGGCGCGCGACACGCAGGTGATCCTGGACGGCGACGCCGTGATCGCTGGCCCCGATGCCGCGATGATTGGCCTGATCGAGGCGCAGCGCCGGCTGGGGCTCGTTGCGCCACAGGTGACCCGCGCCGAGCGCGCCGCGTTCGAGGCCGCGCTGGCGCGCGTCTACCATGCCGGCGCCGAGAGCGGCGAAGCCGAGGCGCTGAGCTTCGACCTCGAGGAAGCCGCCTTCGCCCGGCGGCACCGCGACCTTCTGGACGAACCCGGCGACGCGCCGGTCATCCAGCTGGTCAACCGCCTGCTGCGTCGCGCGGTGCAGGCGGGCGCCTCGGACCTGCATGTCGAACCGCACGAGAACGGGCTGCGCGCGCGGATGCGCGTCGACGGCTTCCTGCAGGAGATCATGGACCGCCCCGACGTGCCCGTCCGCCGCGTCGTGTCGCGGCTGAAGGTCATGGCCGGGCTCGACATCGCCGAGACGCGGCTGCCGCAGGACGGGCGCATCCCGCTCAGCCTGGGCGGCAAGGTGATCGACACGCGCGTCAGCGCGCTGCCGGGACATTACGGCGAACGGGTCGTGCTGCGGATCCTCGACCGGACGGCGGGGCTGATGCCGCTGGGCGATCTCGGCCTCAGCGATGCGCAGCAGGCGTTGCTGCGGCGGTTGTCGGCGCTGCCCAACGGCATCATCCTTGCCACCGGGCCGACGGGGGCGGGCAAGACCACGACGCTTTATTCCCTGCTGTCGCTCGCCGACCAGACGACGCGCAACATCGTCACGGTCGAGGACCCTATCGAGTACGACCTGCCCGGCGTCTCGCAAAGCCAGATCAACGCCGAGATCGGCATGACCTTCGCCGCCGGGCTGCGCGCCACCCTGCGGCAGGACCCCGACGTGATCCTGGTGGGCGAGATCCGCGACCGCGAAACCGCCGGCACGGCCGCGCAGGCCGCGCTGACCGGGCATCTGGTGTTCTCGTCGCTGCATGCCAATTCCTCGGTCGGCGCGGTGGTGCGCCTGCGCGACCTGGGGGTCGAAAATTACCTGATCGCGGCCACCTTGCGCGGCGTTATCGCCCAGCGGCTCGTGCGGCGTCTGTGCCCTGATTGCTGCACCGCGCGCCCGGTTGCCGGGGACGAGGCCGCGCTGTTCCGGCGCCACGACATCGCGGCTCCCGAGGTCCTGCACGACGCGGCGGGATGCGACGCCTGCCACGGCACCGGCTATGCCGGGCGGCTTGGCCTGTTCGAGATGATCGAGATCGGCGAGACGCTGCGCACCGCGATCGAACAGGGCGCACCCGAGGCGACGATGAAGGCACAGGCGCTGGCCGGGCGCGAGACGCTGTTCGGCCAGGGCCTCGCCGCGGCGGCCGAGGGGCGCACCAGCCTAGCGGAAACCCTGCGCGTCGTCGGCGACAGCGCGTGAAGGCCTACGCCTACACCGCCTATACCGGCGAGGGCCGGCGCCGGACCGGCACGCTGGTGGCCGAGACCGAGGCCGATGCCGGCGCGCAGCTCGACCGGATGGGCCTGCACGTGGCGAGCCTGTCGCCCGCGCGCGAGGCCCGCGCCCGGCGGCGCAAGGGACGCCTTGGCCCCGACCTGCAGGCGGTCTTCACCCGGCAGATGGCCGTGCTGCTGGCCGCCGACCTGCCGGTCGAGACCGCGCTCGACGCCGCGCGCGCGGGCGGGCATCCGGCGCTCGACGCCACCGCGTCCGAGGCGCGCGCGGCCCTGATGGACGGGCGCGCGCTGTGGCAGGCGCTGGCCGACGCGGGCGGAGGCTTTCCGCCCTACTACGTCGCCGCCGTGCGCGCGGGCGAAGGCGCCGGCCGTCTGGCCGAGGTCTTCGCCGAGCTTGCCGATCACCTCGAGACCCAAGGCACGGACCGCGCGCAGATCGCCACGGCGCTGGTCTACCCGGCCTTTGTCGCGGCCGTCGCGCTGCTGGTCTGCGGCATCCTCATGGTGTCGGTCGCGCCCGAGATCGTCGGCCTCTACCAGATGTCGGACCGGCCCTTGCCTGCGCTGACCCGGGTGATCCTGGGTCTGTCGGACGCCATCCGCGGTAACTGGGTCGCGATCGCGATCGGCTTCTTGGCGCTCGGGGTCTTCGCGCTGGCCGTGCCGCGTGTGCCTGCGCTGCGCGCCTGGCGCGACCGGATCCTGCTTGCTCTGCCGGTGGCGGGCGGGCTGCTGCGCCTGCGTTCCGCGGTGCAGTACATGCGCACGCTGGCGCTGGTGCTCGGCTCGCGCCACGCGGTGCTTGCGGCGGTGGACAGCGCGGTCGACGTGCTGGACGTGGCACAGTTCCGCGCCGAGGGCGAAGCCGCGGCCACCGCCGTTCGGCAGGGCGAAAGCCTCGCCTCGGCACTGGGGCAGGTGCGCTTCCTGCCGCCCGTGGCGCGCCAGCTGATCGCCGCCGGCGAGGCGTCGAGCCGCGTGGCGCAGATGACCGACCGCGCCGCCACGCTGGTCGAGCATCGACTGACCATGCAGCGCCGGCGCATCGCCGCGCTGATCGAACCCGCGCTGATGATGCTGGTGGGCGGCCTCGTGCTGGTGATCGTGCTGGCGGTGCTGCTGCCGATCTTCGATCTGCAGGCAGTGGTCGCGGGCTAGGGGTCTTCGGGAAAGCCCAGATGCTCGGGTGGGTTGTCGTCGCGCGACAGCCACAACCCGGACTCGTCGATCCGCACGATCACCACGCCTTCGTCCAGCGCATCGCCCACGCGCATCAAACGCTCTCCGGTCGGGTGGCCGACGATCGCCCAGGTGGCTCCGCCGGCGCGCACCACGCCGTTCAGCCGGTAACCCAGCGAGTCGAGCGGCGGCAGCGGCGGGCGCGGCGGCTGTGGTTCGACGACCGGGGCTGGCGGTTGCGGCGGTGCGGGCGGCTCGGGCTCGCCGAACATCGGCGGCCAGGGCTGTGCGGGGCGCGGCGGCACCGGTTGCGGCACGCGCGCCGGATCGACCGTGGCGCGCGCGACCGGCGCGGCCTCGGGTTGGGCCTGCAGCACGCGCCACAGCACGACACCCGACCAACCGGCCGCGCCCAAGGCAAGCACCAGTGCCACAGCCGCGATCAAACGCATCCCGTCCCCCCTGCACCGCGATGGACCGGTACCCGCACGGGTGGTAGCGTGTCACCGAGCAAACGAGAAGAAACGGGCATCCGATGCAGGCATTTTTCTTGGCACGCCTTGGCGCGGCCGGCGTTCTGCTGGCGGTGCTGGGCAGTTGCGGCGGCACCTCCGGAGGCGGCGCAGGCGGCAGCGGGTTCGAAAACCGCTATGCCGTGGCGCGCAACGCGCTCGAGACCGGGCAGTACGACCGCGCGCGGCGAACCTATCTCGACCTGATCGACGAGGCCGGCCCGCTGGCGCCCCGGATGCGGCTGGAATACGCGCATGCCGAGCTGCGGGCCGAGAACTTCGCCCGCGCGGCGCAGATTTCCGGCGAGCTGGCGCAGACGCAGCAGGGCGCGGCCCGCGGCGCCGCGCTGTCGGTGCGCGGAACGGCGCAGCACGAACTGGGCGTCGCCCTTTTGGCCGAGGGCCGGACCGACGCCGCCGTCGCGCAATTGCGTGCGGCCCAGGCGGCGCTGGCCGAGGTGATCGGCTCGTATCCCGACCTCGACCCGCTGGGATCGATGGCCGGGCGCCACGCCGCGATCGGCGCGCGGCTGGCGCGGCTTTGACCTAACCCGCATCGGGCACCAACCGGATGCGGGCCGCGACCATGCCCGACGTTTCTGTCGCGTCCAGGCGCAGCATCTCGAACCGGTATCCCCAGCCTGGATGCACGCCCGATAGCCACGCGGCGAGGCGCGTGAAATCCACGGAACCGAAGCCCAGATCGACCGCCCCGTCGCCATCGGCGCCCAGCGTGGTGACGGACTCGCGCAGCCGCGCCGCAATCAGGCTGCGCTCGATCGCGGCCGAGCCGACCGGCGCGCGGGGTGCGGCGGTTTCCAGCTGCGACAGCGCGCGGAATTCGGCGGCGCGGGCCTCGACCCAGCCGGCGAGGGCGACGCTTTGCTCCAGACGGGCCGCGGTCTCGACGCGGCGCTCGTGCAGCGGCAGAAGCACGCCGGCGACCAGCGCCAGGGGCAGGACGAGCATCAGCAGGACGGCCAACAGCCGACGCTCGCGCGGGTTTCGGCGAGCCAGCGCGTCGATCATTGCCCCGGTCATCGCGCGTCCTCGGCAGATTGCAGAAGGAACTCGGCGCGTACGGTCGTCGCGTCCTCGGCGGCGCGCTGCTCGACCAGCGACGGCGCGAACCCCGCGGCGCGAAGGTCCTCCGAAAGGCGCTCGACCCCGCCGAAATCCGCCAGCCGCACGATCAGGCGCAGCCCCTCGCCCTCGCGGAACAGCAGTGTTTCCGGCCGTGCGCCGTCGCCAGCCAGAACGGTCGCCACGTCGCGCGCCATGTCCAGCGGATCGGGCGCGGCGTCGGCCGGGCGCGCCGCGTCCTGCCGTGCGTCCAGCGCCCGCGTCGCCTGTGTCCGGATGTCGAGGATCGGGCCCGTGGGGATCAGCCCGTCGCGGAGGGTCTCGGTCATGTGCCGCTCGACCAACGCGATGCGCATCTCGGCCCGGTCGATCGCGACCAGTTGCGCCGCGGACCAGAGCACGGCAGCTAGACCGGCCGCGAGCGCGGGCCAGATCCACGGCCGCCATGCACGGGCGATGCGCTCGCGCATGGCGGCCGGGTTGTGGCGCAGGTCGCAGGCAAGCTCGTCATGCGCGAAAGCCCTCGGCGTGGGCAGGTCGCGGGGCGCGAAATCCGCCGCGTCGTGCAGCACCGGCAAACCGGATGCCTCCAGCCATCGCGCGACGGGTCCGTCCATATCCGGCGGCGCAAGTACGGCCTGCGGCTTCGGTCCGGCCCGAAGCGATGCGTCGAGCATGAGCGCCGCCATGTCGGGCGCCGCGGTGAACCCGTCGCGTGGCCCCAACCGGACGCAGACCGCGTCGGCCCGCGTCTCGATGCTCCAAATGCCATCGGCCGCCGGCAGCGTCAGGTAGTCCGGCAGGACGGCGCGGCAGCGGCGGTCGCGCCACACCGCGGCCTCTGCGGGATCGGCGACGAAGACGCGGGTCCAAGGCGCGTTTTCCGCAAGGGCTGGCCGCAGGAACAGCGCTGCGGGATCGAGCCCGAGGCGATCGCAGACCTTGCGCGTCGCCACCTGCTCGCGCGCATGCCCGCGCAGCCCCGGCGGCAGGTCGAGCGCGATCAGCGGAACCGTCTGTCCCGGCACGACAAGCACGTCGGCGGCCCCGGCCGCGGGATCGTCGATGGGGCGGACCGTGACCTCGGCCGGCACGCGGGACGGGCGTTTCATGCTGCGGATGGCGGCGGATGGATCATCACGGTGCAGGATGTCGCCCTGCGCGGCCGGTTGCAATGGCCGCCTGCGCTGCGGGGCCGTCACGGCCGCGTCTCGATGCGCCACGCCACCGACACCTGGCCGGGCGCGGGCCGGTGCAGCATCGTCCGACGCCTCGTCGCGCGGTCTCCCAGCCTAAGCGTCGCGTGGGCGAGGAACCACGAAGACCCGACCGTCAGACGCGCCGGGTCGATGGTGTCGTCGTCGGAACCAAGGCCGGCCTCTGCCAGAAACGCGTCGACATCCGCGAAGGGATTGCGCGCGCGCCGCTGCAGCAGCTGCGCAGCCCGTGTCGGGGGCATGTCCGGCATGAGGGCCGACAGAACCTGGCCCGGCGCGGTGTTGACGTTCAGCAGGCTGTCGCCCGGCAGCGCGGTCACGTAGGGCTCCAGCCGTTCAAGCGCTTCGGACGACAGGCCCGGAACCTCGCGCAGCTGGTCGATCAGCAGCACGGAACCGCCCACGGGCGCGAGCGGCGGGTCGAGCCGGCGCCAAGCCTCGGGGTCGGAGGCGCCGGGGCGCACGAAGGCGGCGATCCGGTCGCCGGTCGAAGGCGGCAGCCCGAGCGCGGCGACCAACCTGTCAAACGCCGCCCGCATCGCGGTGTCGGCGGGATCGGCCAGCCAGTTGATGTTGAACCGGCCCTGCATGTCCGTGACCGTGCCCGAGACGATGCCGGGATCCAGCGCCAGCCCTTCGGCCGGCGCGGCCCAGAGTTCGCCATCGTGGTCGATGACGGGCGCGTCACCGGCCAGCCGCCGCTGCGCCAGCGCCTCGAACGCGCCGGCCGCCAGCGCCAGCCGGTCGCCGTCGCCGCCGGCCTGAAGCCGCGCGCGTCCCGTCTCGGCCCGGCCCAGCAGCATCAGCGCCGCCGCCGATAGCGCCGCGACGAGCACCAGCGCGTTGACCAGAACGAAGCCGCGCCGCGCCCTCATCGCAGGGCCCGCCTGATGGGCACGTCGCCGATGCCATCGAGCGTCAGAACCACCTCGACCGCGTCGGGCAGGGCACTGGAATAGACCTCGGGGGCCGGCCCGGCGCGGTCGGCGTCGCCGGCGGTGGGCGCTGATGCGCTGTCGAGCGGGGGGCGCGCGCCGTCGATCCAGCCTATCCGCGGCCAGTGCGTGCGCAGCCGCAGGCCGGTCACGTCCCGTGCCACGATCATCGCGTCGTGCCGCGCGCCGGGTTCGGCGGGTATCAACGAGGGCCAAGCGGCGCGCACCAGCACGCCGCCGTCCAGCCGATATTCGACCCGGTGCAGTGCGGCTTCGGTGCCGCCCAGCATGGGTTGTCCGGCCGTCGAAAGCGCAAAGCCCGAGGCATCCGCCGTCAGCGCCGAGCGGGGCTGCGCGTCGCCGGGCGGGTAGAACAGCATCGGGATCGCCGCCTGAAGATCCGCGCCGATCTGGCTGGCCGCGCGGTCGAGATTTGCGGCCGCGGCGGCGTGGCGATCCAGCCCGTCCGCCTGCCGAAGCAGCCCGCGCAATGCCTGCGCGCCGAAGGTCGCGACCAGCGCGAACAGCGCCATCGCGACGACCAGCTCGATCAGCGACAGGCCGCGCTGCCGGCTCATCGCGGTAGGCCCGACAGGAACACCACCGCCTGCGCCGCCTCGCCCGACGGGGCGCGCGCGGTGATCGTCGCGCGCACCAGCCCCTCGGCCGTGATCTCCGTCCGCGTGCCGAGCGCGATGTCGAGGGTGCCGAGCGTTTCGACGCCAAGAAGCGCCGGGCCGGTGGCGCCCTGCAGCAGCAGCGTCTCGGCCCGGTTGCGGGCGGCGATCCGGACCAGCACGCGGGGCACCTCGCCCCGGATCGAGACGCGTGCCTGGTCCGTCACGCGGATCGCCGCGACGGTGCCCAGCGCCAGAACGAGGATCGCGACCGCAAGCTCGATCAGCGTCAGGCCGCGGGCGGCCCGGCCTAGCCCGCGCCGCATGCCAGGTCGGCCCAACCGTCGGTGCGGCACTCGATCGCGTCGCCGGAGCCGGTGAATCGCAGGGAAAACGCGCTGGTCTGCCCGGTGGGCAGCAGCACTACCGCCTGTGTGCCGGCGCCCAGCGACGTGCCGCCGGCCAGTACCACGCGGCCGCGCCAGGGTTGCTCCGCCGAATCCGCGCTCCAGCCCTCGGCGCCCTGCCGCAGCAGGCCCAGCCCGCCGGGTCCCGGCACCAGGGCCAGCGCCTGCTGCCCGACCACCGCGCGGTGGCGCGTGTCGGCGAAGACGCGGGCGAAGCGCGCGGCGTCCGAGCCGGCGCCGGCGCGATTGACCACGAGGGTGGCGCCCACGGCCAGCACCGACAGGATCGCCGCGACGACCAGCGTCTCGACCAGAGTGAACCCGGCCTGCGCGGTCATTGCGTCGTCCACGTTCCGGTATCGGCATCGGCGCCCGTGCCGCCCGCGGTCCCGTCGGCGCCGTAGGTGAAGACGTCGAAATCGCCGTGCACGCCGGGCGCGAGGTACTGATAGGGTCGGCCCCACGGGTCGATCGGCAGCCGGTCCATGTAGCCATTCTCGGCCCAGTTGGCGGGCTCGGGCTCGGTCGTCGGCCGCTCGACCAGTGCCGAAAGGCCTTGTTCGGTCGTGGGATAGCGGTAGTTGTCCAGCCGATACAGGTTGACCGCGCTTTCGATGGCGGCGATGTCGGCCTGCGCGCGCGCCATGCGGGCCTGGTCGGGCCGGTCGATCACGCGCGGTACGATGACCAGCGCGAGGACCGACAGGATGACCACGACGACCATCAGTTCGAGCAGGGAAAATCCGGCGTCCGGGCGGCGGCGCGCGGGGATCGGGGCAGAGGTCAGGCGGATCATGCGGGGCTTTCCTGTCGATGCGCGGATGATAGGTCAGCGGCGCGTGCAATGTCCATGATCGCGGATGAAGCGAGGGCGCGTCCGGCATGAACGCGGCGGCGCTTCTGGTCGTGCTGGTGGGGCCGGTCGCGGGGTCGTTCCTCGGCGTGCTTGTCGACCGCCTGCCGCGCGGAGAGGACGTGGTCGCGCGGCCCTCGTCCTGCCGGTCCTGCGGGGCGCGCCTTGGGCCGCTGTCGCTGGTGCCGATCCTGTCGTGGCTCGCCCTGCGCGGACGCTGCGCGTCCTGCGGTGCGCCGATCCCGCCGATGCTGCTGTACCTCGAGATCCTCGGGGCAGGCGCCGGTGTGCTGGCCGTCGCGGCGGGCGGAGGTGTGGCGCAGGTCTGGGCTTCGGCGCTGTTCCTGTGGCTGCTACTGGGCCTCGGCGCCTGCGATGCGCGCTGGTTCCGCCTGCCCGACATGCTGATCGCGGCGCTGGCGGTGCCGGCGGTCTACCTGTCGGCCG
>NZ_JBELMH010000002.1:93543-99157 GCF_042096055.1 Citreimonas sp.
GGGTCGAGACCCGACAGCGAGTTCGACACGTTGCAGTAATCGTGCATGTCGTCCATCCACGCCCGCGCCACCTGCTTCAGCGACCCGACGCTGTAGTAGGGCCCGGCCAGCGGTGGTTCGGCCTTGTTGAGCAGGCGGGCGATCTCCTCGAGGTCGTATTCGGTGACCTTCACCAGCGCGGGAAGGAACTCGAAGAAGCGCGCCAGCTCTTCGCGCGTGGTGAAGCCCAGCTCCTTGAGGCGCATGAAATTGCCTGGGACCGAGTAGGCGTATTCGTCGACCTGCCATTTCAGGCTGATCGCCTCCTCGGCCACGACCTTGACGCCGTACTTGTCGTCCTGGTTGCGCACGAAGCCCCAGGACGCGCGCGCCATGGCGTTGAGGAAATCCATCGGCACGCCGGGGAGGGCCACATAGGTCAGCACGTGCACCGCCGGGTTGTCGTAGGCCTTGTCGAGGATCTCCATCCGCGTGCGCCCGAGGCGCGTGTTGATGTTGAGTTCGGGGTTCACCTGCGTGCCCCGGCGCAGCGTGTCGTGGTTGGACGTGCCGCTGATCCAGTTCGACCCGACGTCCAGCATCTCGCGGATGCGCCAGTACTTCGACAGCCAGAAGGTATAAAGGAACGGCGTGTTGTGCGCGAAGGTCAGCGGCCCCCACTGATAGACGTCCGGGTCGCGCTGCGCGTCGATGACCGAGCGGTAGGTCGATGACAGCTCCCAATCCTCGTCGGGCCAGGGGCGGCCGTCCTCGAAGATGAACCACGGCCGGTAGCGCAGGCCTCCGACCTCCTGCACGATGTCGGACATGGATTGCAGGTACTCGTCGTCGTGGCGCAGCTGCTGCGCGCTGGCGTCCCACCACTTGAAATCCTGCGCGCCGTCGACCCGCACGCCGTCGGCGCCGAAATCCACCTTGCGGCGCTGCATCTCGAGCAGGATCGCCCGCACGGCCGGGTTCTGGTAATCGAGGTTCTGGCCGTACATGTTCGGCCCCGCGAAGAAGTGGCTGTTGAGCGCGTCCAGCCCCTGGTTGTCGGAATGGCCGAACACTACGTCGAGCACCAGCTTCTTGGGTCGTCCGGGAGAGCCGGGGCGGCTGGGGAAATTGTGCAGGACGGCGGCCAGATCGACCAGTTCGTCCGGGCGGCCGGTTTCCAGCAGCACCGGGTTCACCGCCGCCATGCCCGAGATGACGATGTCGTAGCCCCAGTTCGTCGTGTCCGGGCGCAGCAGCGACACGTCCAGCGTGTCGCCCTCGTCGGTCTCTTGCCAGAAGGCGGGGCCTTTCTCGTAGACGGTGGTGGGCTCGACCGGCAGAAGCTGCACGGAATCGTAGCCGAGGAAGATCTCGTCCGCAGGCTCGAGCGGCAGGTCGCGCGCGACCCGCTCGGCCAGGCGCTCGTAGTGCCGCGTGAGGCTGGCCAGCGTGCCGCCCGCCGTCGCCGTGGGTACGTGGATCTGCAGGATGTTGACGGGCGGGCCGAACTTGTAAGGCTCGTCGCCGGCGGGCTTCAGCGCCTGGAAGTAGCCGGTGTCGCCGCGCGCGGCCTGCATCGCCGACAGGTCGTACAGCTCGGCCGGGGCCATGGCGCCGAAGGGCAGCGACGCCGCGAGCGGATCGAGGATGCGGTGCCACTGGTCGTCGGCGTCGCGCCAGACCATTGCGTAGAAGTCGCCGACCTGGTCGCGCGTGCCGGCCTGCATCCCGGTGACGGCGGTGAAGCAATGCGCCTGTTCACGGATGACCGGCACGTGGGTGCGCTGGAACCGCACGTTCTGGTGCGCGCGCGTCAGGTCCAGCGGGTCGATCGGCGACAGGATCTCGAGGAAGATGTCGCCCGAGGGTACGCGCCCGTCCAGCAACTCGGGCGTCCAGAAGCCGAACAGCGCCGTGTCGCCGTCGACCCGGCCGCCCAGCCTGCGGGCGATCAGGCAATGCGCGTCGAAATAGGTCGCCGCCGTGGTCAGCGCCTCGCGCGCCATGGCGGCCTCGGTCTGGGCCGCGTCCTCGGCGAAGGAAATGCGATCGGTGAGGGACATGGTCTCTCCTTCTCTATCGGTCATGGGCGCGCATGATCGCGGCCGCGCGGGCAAGCCGGGGCTCGTCCGCCAGATCCTCGGGCGCGAGCGGCAGGCGCTGGCGCCAGTTTGGGTACTCGTCCACCGTGCCAGGCAGGTTGGGCTGCGCCTCGATCCCCAGCACGCATTCGATCTGCACCAGCGCCAGCGCGCTGCGCGTCGCCGCCAGCGCGTGGTGCATGGCGTCGGGACTTTCGGGCGCGGTGCCCTCGGGCCGGTGCGGTTCGGTCATCGCGTCGAAGCCGGCGACCTCGTCGCGGCGACGGTCAAGTTCCTTCTGCGCGAAATCGGCGCCGATATGGCCCAGGTCGCGCCGCGCCTCGACCTCGCGCCCGGCGCGCCAGCCGGCCCAGGTGGGCAGGTCGTGAGTCGAGAAGCTGGCGATCGCAGTGCGGTCGAATTTTTCCGGCGGGGTGAAGGCGGTGTCGCTTTCGCGCTCGAACAGCTGCAGGCGGCAGCCGAGGATGCCGCTGGCATCCAGCGCGCCGCGCAATCCACGGGGAATGTTGCCCAGGTCCTCGCCCACGATGACGGCGCCGGCGCGCGCCGCCTCCATCCGCACGACGGCCAGCATCGCGGCACGCGGCATCTGAACGTAGGCGCCGGGGGCCTTGGTGCCGGTCGGTACCCAGAAGGCGCGGTCGAAGCCCAGGATGTGGTCGATCCGCAGTGCGCCGGACAGCTGCAACTGCGTGCGCAGAGTCTCGGCCAGCGGCGCGAAGCCCTTGGCGACCAGCGCCCGAGGGTTGAACGGTGCGAGGCCCCAGCTTTGCCCGTCGGCCGAGAACGCGTCCGGCGGTGCGCCCAGCGACACGCCGTAGCCGAAGCTGTTGCGGTCCTCCCATGTCTCGGCGCCGGCCGGGTGCGTGCCCACCGCGAGGTCGAGGTAGAGGCCGCGACCCATGCCCGCGGCGCGCATCGCCTCGTTGGCATTCTGCAGCCCGTCGTGCGCGCGCCACTGCGCCCAGGCGTGGAACGTTACTTCGTCGACAAGCTCGCGCGCGGCGGCGTGCGTCTCGGGACTGTTGACGTCCTGCAGCGCGTCGGGCCAGTCGGTCCAGTAGGCGCCGTGCACGTCCGACAGCGCCTGGTGCAGGGCGAAGCGGTCCAGCGCGCCGCCCTCGGCCTGGCGGAAGGCGTCGAAGGCCGGATCGCCGCCGTTCGCGCGGAAGGCGTCGAAGGCGCGGTGCAGCGCCTCGCGCCGGGCCGGAATCTCGGTCGCGTAGTCGACCAGCGTGCCCGATGGCGCGGGCGTGTCGTCCACGGCCACGTGGAACACGCTGAGCCGCCGACGGTGCGAGGGCGTGTAGGGGCTGAAGCCCGAGGGATCGGCGAGGAATCCCGCGTGGATCGGGTTGAGGCCCAGGAAGCCCGCGCCATGCGCGGCCAGCGCCTCTCCGGCGACGCGCAGGTCGTCGTAATCGGCAAGGCCGCCACGCTCGGGCGGGCGGAGCGCGTGCAGCGGCAACATCAGTCCCCAGTCGCGATCGGGCGCCGGAAGCCGCGGCGGCGCGACGATCAGCGTGCAGTCCTGCCCGCCGCTTCGCAGCCGGTGCAGGCCCAGCGGCACGGGCGGCAGGGCGTCCTCGCCCCGGCCGTCGGCAGTGGTCCCGTCCTCAAGGGTCAGCTGCCATTCCGCGTCGTCCCGCAACCCCGGGCGCGGGGCACGGTCAGGCGTCACGACGATCCATTCCGGCATGACGCGGCTCGCCTTCCGGTCGCGCAAGGCGGCCAGATGCTCGGCGGCCTCGGCGTCGGTCCAGGCGGGCAGGCCCATGGCCGCCAGCAGGGCGCGCATCGTAATACGGCCGGTGCGGCGCCGACGCTGCGTCTGGTCGGTGTAGGACGGAACGATGCCGGCTTCCTTCGCCAGAGCCGCGAGGGGATCAGTCATCATGCGCCTCCAATACGCAAACCGTGACGGAGGGGCCGGGCACGTCCACATGTGCGCCCGTGGGCTCGTCGCCGGACCAGCCCGAGTGCGTGTCGATGCGCCGGTGCCAGCGCAGCGCGTCGAACGGCCCCGGCACCATGGCGCGCACGGCCGTGTCGCCGGCGTTGAACACGAGGAACAGCGCCTCTTCGCGCTCGGCATAGGCGGGGGTGCCGCTGGCCATGCGCAGCTCGGCGCACAGGACGGTGCGGGTGTCGTCGTCCCAGTCCTCCTGCGCCATGGGACGGCCGTCCCCGTGCCACCAGAACAGGTCGATCAGGCCGTCGGGCTCGCGCTCCTCGGAGTGCAGGAACCGCTTCTGCCGCAGGATCGGGTGCGCCTTGCGGAAGGCGATCAGCTGGCGCGTGAACTTGAGGAACGCCTTGTCGGCGTTCGCCCAGTCGATCCAGCCGACCGCGTTGTCCTGGCAGTAGGCGTTGTTGTTGCCGTTCTGCGAATTGCCGATCTCGTCGCCCGCAAGGATCATCGGCGTCCCCTGGCTGAGCAGCAGCGACGCCATCATGTTGCGCCGCCGCAGCGCGCGGCTTTCGGTCAGCGCAGCCGAGGTCGAGGGGCCCTCGGTCCCCATGTTGTCGCTGAAGTTCTCGCCGTGGCCGTCGCGGTTGTCCTCGCCGTTGGCGTGGTTGTGCTTCTTCGCGTAGGTCACCACGTCGGTCAGGGTGAATCCGTCATGCGCCGTCAGCAGGTTGACCGAGGCGGTGGCCGGGCGGCCCGAATGGTCGAACTCGGGCGCCGAGCCTGTCAGGCGCGTCGCCATCATCGGCACGTGCCCCGCGTCGCCGCGCCAGAACCGGCGCACGTCGTCGCGGAAGCGGTCGTTCCATTCGCGGAAGGGCGGCGGGAACGCGCCCAGCCGGTAGCCGCCGGGGCCGATATCCCACGGCTCGGCGATCAGCTTGGTGCGCGACAGCACCGGGTCCTGCCGGATCGCGTCGAAGAACGCGGCGCCCCGGTCGAACCCGTCGTCGGTGCGCCCCAGGGTCGAGCACAGGTCGAAGCGAAAGCCGTCCACGTGCATGACCTCGACCCAGTAGCGCAGGGAATCGAGGATCATCCGCAGCACCATCGGATGATCGACGTTGACCGTGTTGCCGGTGCCGGTGTCGTTGACATAGCCGCGCCGGTCGGGCGTCAGGCGGTAGTAGGAGAGGTTGTCGAGACCGCGGAACGACAGCGTTGGGCCGGTCTCGTTGCCCTCGCCGGTGTGGTTGTAGACCACGTCCAGGATCACCTCGATACCGGCGGCATGCAGGCGGGCGACCATGTACTGAAACTCGGCGATCTGGCCCGCGTGCAGGTAGCGCGGCTCGGGTGCGAAGAAGCCGATCGTCTGGTAGCCCCAGTAGTTCGTCAGGCCCTTCTCGACCAGGAAGCGGTCGTTGAGGAACGCCTGCACCGGCAACAGCTCGATCGCGGTGATGCCGAGATCGGTCAAATAGTCCAGCATCCTGTCCGAGCCGAGGCCGAGGAACGTGCCCGGATGATCGATGTCGGGAAAGCGCTGGGTCAGGCCCTTGACGTGCGCCTCGTAGACGATGGTGTCGGCGTCGCGGGTGCGCGGATGCCGGTCGCCGCCCCA
>NZ_JBELMH010000002.1:99257-102794 GCF_042096055.1 Citreimonas sp.
TCGCGTTCGGGCAGGTCCAGCTGGTGCGTCTCGGTCGCGCCGTCGTCGGAAAACAGGCAGACCGTCACGCGCGTGGCGTGCTCGGAGAACACCGAGAAGTTGACCCCTTCCCCGTCGAAGGTGGCGCCCATCGGGTCGGCTCGCCCCTCGGCCATGCTCAGTCGTCGGATCATTACGCGGGCACCATGTCGGCGTAGAGATCGGCATAGGCGCGGGCCGAGCGTTCCCAGCCCACCGGCTGCGCCATCGCGTTGCGGCGCATCTGGCCCCAGGTCTTCTGGTCGGCGTAGAGCGCGCACAGGTCGAACATCGCGAGGTTCAGCGCCTGCGCGCCCACCGGGTGGAACTGGATGCCGGTCGCGGCCCCGGCGGCAAGCGCGGCGGGGTTCGCCGGAATCACCGTGTCGGCCAGTCCCCCGGTCAGCGCCACCACCGGGATCGTGCCGTAGCGGAGCGCATAGAGCTGGGTCAGGCCGCAGGGCTCGAACCGCGACGGCACGATGATCGCGTCGGCGCCGGCCATCATCCGGTGCGACAGCGCCTCGTCATAGCCGATGCGGACGGCGACCGAAGGGTTTTCGGCCGCCGCGCGTTGCCACGCACTTTCCAGTGCGGTGTCGCCGCTGCCCAAGACCGCCAGCTGGCCGCCGCATTCCATCAGGGTCGGCAGGGCGTCGAGCAGCAGGTCCAGACCCTTCTGCTGGGTCATGCGAGAGACCACGATGCAAAGCGGCCCGTCCGAGTCCGGCAGGCCGAATTCGGCCCGCAGCGCCACCTTGTTCGCAGTCTTGCCCGCCGGGGCCGAGTAGGGCTTGGCCAGGTCCGGATCGCGCTTGGGGTCCCAGGCGTCGGTGTCGATGCCGTTGAGGATGCCGCACAGCCGGTCGGCGCGCGCGCGGATCACTCCGTCGAGGCCGGCGCCGAATTCAGGGCGCGTCAGCTCGCGCGCATAGGTGGGCGACACGGTTGTGATGCGGTCGGAGAAGACCAGACCGGCCTTCAGCGCGTTTATCTGGCCCCAGAACTCGATGCCCTCGGGCGTGAAATCAGTTGCGTCCAGCCGCAGGGCCGCCAGGCGGTCGGCCTGCGCTGCACCGTGGAAGGCGACGTTGTGCACCGTGATGACCGTGGGCACGTGGACTCGAAAATGTCGTTGCAGGTAGAGCGGGGCAAGGCCCGCCTGCCAGTCATGCGCGTGCAGCACGTCCGGCCGCCAGCCGCCGGCGCCCTGCGCGGCCAGACGCGCGCCGGCCCAGGACAGGGCGGCGAAGCGTTCGGGGTTGTCCGGCCAGTCGCGCCCGTCCGCGTCGAGGTAGGGCGTACCCTCGCGCCGGAACAGGTGCGGCGCGTCGAGCACGTACAGTCCGAAGCCCTTGGCGCGCGTGAAGTAGACGCGCGCCGGGCCGCCGAACAGGCCATCCTCTTCGAGGATGGTGTCGCCGTCACCCGCCTTGCGCAGCACCTCGGGGTAGCCCGGCAGCAGCACGCGCATCTCGACGCCCTGCAGCGCCAGCGCGGCGGGAAGCGCGCCGGCGACGTCGGCCAGGCCGCCGGTCTTTATGAAGGGCACGCATTCCGACGCGACCGAAAGAACCTTCATCGAAGACGGGCCTCGCGCATGTCCAGCATCGCCTGGGTGATCAGCGTGACGCCGTCGTCGCTGACGCGGAACCACTTGGCGTCCTCGACCGGGTCCTCGCCCACGACCAGGCCCTCGGGGATGTCCACGCCGCGGTCGATCACCACCTTCTTCAGGCGCGCGTGGCGGGCGATGCGCGCATAGGGCAGCACCACCGCCTGTTCCAGCGAGGCGTAGGAATTGGTGTGCACCTGCGTGAACAGCAGCGACTGGCGGATTTCGGTCCCCGAGATGATGCAGCCGCCCGAGACCAGCGAGCTTACGGCGGTGCCGCGGCGGTTGGCCTCGTCGTGGATGAACTTGGCGGGCGGCGCGACCTCGGAATAGGTCCAGATCGGCCATTCCTTGTCCCAGAGGTCAAGCTCCGGGTCGAAGTCCGTCAGGTCGATATTGGCCTTCCAGAACGCGTCCACCGTGCCCACGTCGCGCCAGTAGGCCGGCGCATCGGGGGTGTGGCGCACGCAGCTGTCCTCGAACCGGTGCGCCTTGGCGGTGCCCTTCGAGACGATCTGCGGGATGATGTCCTTGCCGAAATCGTGGCTGGAATTGCTGTCCTCGGCGTCGCGGATCAGCAGGTCGCGCAGCAGGTTCCAGTTGAAGACGTAGATCCCCATCGAGGCCAGCGCCACGCTGGGGTCGTCCGGCGTGCCCGGCGGGTCCGCGGGCTTTTCCAGGAAGCTGGTGATCGTGTCGCGGTTGTCCACCGCCATGACGCCGAACGCCGTCGCCTCCATCCGCGGGACGGTCAGGCAGCCCACGGTGACGTCCGCGCCGCTTTCCGCGTGCTGGGCGATCATCTTGCCGTAATCCATCTTGTAGATGTGGTCGCCCGCCAGGATCAGCACGTATTTCACGTCGTAGCTGTCGACGATGTCGATGTTCTGCGTGACCGCGTCGGCGGTGCCCAGGTACCACTGGTGTTCGTCGACCCGCTGCGACGCGGGCAGGATGTCGAGGTACTCGTTCCGCTCGGCCCGGAAGAAGTTCCAGCCGCGCTGGCAGTGCCGGATCAGGCTGTGCGCCTTGTACTGGGTCGCCACCGACATCTTCCGGATGCCCGAGTTCAGCGCGTTCGACAGCGCGAAGTCGATGATCCGGGACTTGCCGCCGAAATAGACCGCCGGCTTTGCGCGGCGGTCGGTCAGTTCCTTCAGCCGGCTGCCCCGGCCGCCGGCCAGCACGAAGGCCATGCTGTCCCGCGCCAGGCTCGATGGAGTTTCTACCATGTGTCGTCCCCTCCCAGTGTGTCCGGCTCGGGTTGCGCCCAAGTCCGGTTATTCGCGCACGAGAAACACCGCGGACAGCGGCGGCAGGTACACCTCGGCGCTGGCCGGCTGGCCGTGGCTGGGGTGGTCGGTCGCGGTCACGCCGCCCATGTTGCCGCGTCCGCGTCCTCCGTAGACGTCCCCGTCGGTGTTGAGCGCCTCGCGCCAGCGCCCGGCGAAAGGCAAACCCACCCTGTAGGCCGTGCGTTCCACCGGGGTGAAGTTGCAGATCACCGCGACGTCCGGGTCCGGGCCGCCGCTGCGCCGGATCCAGGCAAAGACCGACCGCGCGGCGTCGTTCGCCTCGATCCACTGGAAGCCGTGGGGGCTGGCGTCGAGCGCGTGCAGCGACGGCTGCCCGCGGTAGAGCGTGTTGAGATCGCGCACGAGACGCTGCATGCCGGCGTGGGCCGGATCGTCAAGCAACTGCCAGTCGAGGCCCTTCTCGTAGTTCCACTCGGCCTCCTGCGCGAACTCCTGCCCCATGAACAGCAATTTCTTGCCCGGGTGGCCCCACATGAAGCCGTAGAAGGCGCGCAGGTTGGCGAATTTCTCGCCCCGCGGGCCGGGCATCCGCGTCAGCATCGAGCCCTTGCCGTGCACGACCTCGTCGTGGCTGATCGGTAGCACGAA